>DASSQL010000045.1:0-3997 GCA_035702525.1 Ornithinibacter sp.
CGGACGCTTGCGTCGATGCCCACGCCCTGCTCCACACCAATACAGACGCACCGCTACCTGACGACCACGCCGCCTCCGCCCTTTGGTGGCGCATCCAAAACCACCTACCGAACCCGTGGCAGCTCGGCGAGCCCGAACCGCTGGAGTGGCCCATCGAGGAATACACCACGATCCACGATCGCGACCCGGGCCTGGACATACACGGCGCGCCACACCACGGCGCCCACCACGAACGTCGCCCCGCCCCGGTCCAACCCGATGAACCCCGCGGACCCGGGATGTCCCGATGACCACAACACCAACGGCCCGGTACCGGGCAACAACAGGCCATGCCGAGCAGAGCCGGCGACGACTTAGCACGAGGCATGCCAGCCGACTTGGGAAATCAGGAGGAAGTCATGACCACGAAAGTCCGCCGAGAGTTCGAGTCCCTCGCCTCAGCCGCAGAACGTACCGGCCTGAGCATCCGCACCCTGCGCAGGAGAATCGCCACCGGTCACCTCGCCGCCTACCGCAGCGGCGCGCGAGTCATCCGGGTCGATCCGGAGGACGTCGACCGAATGATGGTGCGCATGCCCACCGCCTCGAACTGATGCCTTCCCGTCCAGCTCAGGCGTCGGAGACGCGTCAACCGTTGATCCACGGGTCTGTCAGTCACACGGAGCTCCTGACAGACCCGGGCGCGTTCGGCGGGACGGGGGACGTCGCTGGCCGCGCTGTGGATGCCATGGCACCGCCGGGTGCACGGGTGCGGCGCGCGCGGTACGTGCGTCAGCCCTCGACCGTGGACTTCAGCGCCTCGAGCATGCCCTGCCAGTTCGCTCTGAACTGCTCTGCCTGCTCGGCGGAGTCGTTGCCGTCCTGGGTCAGCGCCACCGTGGTCGGGCCGTCGCCGCCCGAGAGCCGGTAGACGATGGTGTGGTAGTTCTCGGGCTCGTCGGCCTCCCCCATGAGGGCGCTGTAGTGCGTCACCGACAGCAGGTTCGGCTCGTCCACCTCGAGCACCTCCCCCTTGTCCTCGAAGCCGCGACCGTCCATCTCGCCGCGCCAGGTGATCGGGCTGCCGACCTGCCAGTCGGTCGAGACCTCGGCCCCCATCATCCAGGCGGTGACCTGGGCGGGATCGGTCAGGGCGCGCCAGACAGCGTCCTGACCTGCATCGATGTCGACCTGTGCCCGGGCCACGTGATCAGTCATCCCTTCATGTAACACCTGCGCCCGTCGGCTGTGGGCGTTCGGTCCGGGGCACTTGGGTGGGCGCGCACCCGTTTGCCGTCGCCACCTCGGGGCAGGGGTGGGGCGAGGAGCTGATCATGAACCACTGGACATCGCACCTGCGCCCCGACGGCAGCACCTGGCCCCCCGTCACCCCGGACCCGCCGCCTCCTCCGGGGTACGTCGACCCCATTGCCGAGCTCGATGCCGCACTGGATCGGGAGAAGACGGCCGAGCCGGCGACCGACGAGCCGGCTCCCGCACCGGAGCGCGCCGAGAGCGGCTGACCAGCTCGCAATCGCCCTCGGCCGGTGCCGCATTCGGTGGAGTACGCACCCGCGGGGTGGGTAGGTGCCACCCACACGCGATCGGGAGGCAGCATGCGAGCAGTGGTGTGGCACGGCAAGCGGGACGTCCGCGTCGAGGAGGTCCCCGACCCGGTGATCCAGCACCCCGGCGACGCGATCATCCGGGTGACGAGCACCAACATCTGCGGCTCCGACCTGCACCTGTACGAGGTGCTCGGCGCGTTCATGCACGAGGGCGACATCCTCGGCCACGAGCCGATGGGCATCGTCGAGGAGGTCGGCACCGACGTCACCGCGATCTCGCCGGGCGACCGCGTGGTGATCCCGTTCCAGATCTGCTGCGGCACCTGCTGGATGTGCGAGCACGGCCTGCAGAGCCAGTGCGAGACGACCCAGGTACGGGAACAGGGCAGCGGCGCAGCCCTGTTCGGCTACTCCGAGCTCTACGGCTCGGTGCCCGGCGGCCAGGCCGAGTTCCTCCGGGTGCCCCAGGCGCAGTACACGCACATCAAGGTCCCCGACGGCCCCGCCGACGACCGCTTCGTCTACCTGTCCGACGTGCTGCCCACCGCGTGGCAGGCGGTCGCTTACGCCGACCCCGAGCCGGCGGGCACCCTGCTGGTGCTCGGTCTGGGGCCGATCGGCGACATGGCGTGCCGGATCGCCCTGCACCGCGGTGTGCGCAAGGTCATCGGCGTCGACCTCGTCGACGAGCGGCTGGACCGGGCCCGTGCCCGTGGGGTGACGACACTCGACCTGCGTGAGGTCGACGACGTCGCGACGGCCGTGCGCGACCTGACCGGCGGTCGCGGCGCCGATGCCGTGGTCGACGCGGTGGGCATGGAGGCCCACGGCTCCCCTGTGGTCGAGGTGAGCCACAAGCTCGTCGCGGCCCTGCCCGACGTGGTCGCCAGGAAGTTGATGACCACCGTGGGCATCGACCGCCTCGCGGCGGTCCGGACGGCGGTCGACTCGGTGCGCCGCGGGGGGACGATCTCGCTGAGCGGGGTCTACGGCGGGATGGCCGACCCGATGCCGATGATGACGCTGTTCGACAAGCAGGTACAGCTGCGGATGGGGCAGGCCAACGTCAAGCGGTGGGTGCCCGAGATCCTGCCGCTGCTGACCGACGACGACCCGCTCGGGGTCGACGACTTCGCCACCCATCGCCTGCCCCTGGACGATGCCCCCGGCGCCTACGCCGACTTCCAGGCCAAGAAGGACGGCATGGTCAAGGTCGTGCTCAAGCCCGGGACGGCGGCCACGCAGGCTAGCTGAGCGGCGTGGGGTCGCCGAGGACCGCACCGCTCTCGATGACCCGCAGCGCCACCTCGCGCAGCTTGGTGTTGTTGCCGGGCGGGACCGCCTCAGGCGCTTGAAGGCCGTCGTGGGGGTCCACCAACGACGCTCGACGAGGACGCCGACCGCCTGACCGTTCTCCTCGTGGCTCTCGATGACCCGGCGCAGGTGCTGCTCGCGCTCGGCGAAGGTGGTCGCAGCGACGACGCGGTCGCAGGCGAGGGCCGGTGCCTGCACGAGCAGGTCCCCGGCGACGCGCTCGTCGGCCGTCACGGGTCGCGGGACGGCGAAAGGAGACCCAGACCGCACCCTCCGGTGACGCTTCCCAGCCCTGAGCAGGATGCCGTGGACGTCGCCCTCGCCGACCGGCGCGCGGTCCCTTGTCGCGGACGTCGAGCACGAAGCCCTCCCCCTCTAGGTCGATCACGTGAGTGCGCCGGGACCGACGAGCGGGTCAAGGGGATCGGGAGCCGAGGTGGCACGTGTGGCACCGGAGCTCGGGGGGCCGACCTCGTCGCGGGCGAACGCCTGGTTGCGGCTGCCGACCTTGCGTGCGGTCGTGAGGTGTCCGCCGAGGTACCCGGACGCCCCCGTGACCGCTGCTCCGGCAAGGGCCGTCACCACACCGAGCGTGTGGTGACGCCTCGACCGGGCCACGAAAGAGGTGACGTACAGCGTGGCGCGACGGCGTTGAGCGCACCGTGCAGGGCCCCCAGGCGCTGGGTCTCCGCCCGGTCGACGCGTGCCAGCTCGGCCAGCCCGGTCAAGGCCGTGGGCGCCGAGGCGGCCAGGCCGGCGCCGACCAGCCACTGGGTCGCGGCGCGGTCCCGGTGGCGACCGCGGAGGTCGAGCGCCGTCGCTGCGCTCCAGAAGCCCAGCGGCAGGTCGGTGAGCAGCGGGTGCACCGCGTGTCCGATCAGCCCCGAGCGCAGCAGCTCGCTGCCGGACCAGCTGTCGACCCGTGCCGCCAGCGCCGTGTACACCGCTCTGAGCCCGTCGAGCGACTCGTCCTGCTCGAGCCGGTGGGTGGCTCTCACAAGGCGTTCATCTCGGCGGGCACGGCATCAGGAGATGACCGCGTCGAGGGTCTTCTTCAGGGCGCTCGGCTGCTCCGGGCGGCGCGGGGCCTTCTCCTTGGCCGCGGCCAGCTCGGCGCCGATCTCACGCAGCTGGGT
>DASSQL010000046.1:0-8577 GCA_035702525.1 Ornithinibacter sp.
CACCAGCAGGTAGTCGCGGATGCAGAACGCGTGCCGGCCCTCCTCGGCGGTCCAGCGGTTGACCCAGGCGCCCCACGCGCTCTCGCGGCCGAACGCGCGCTCGATCTCGCGGTGGTAGCTCGGCAGGTTGTCCTCGGTGAGGAGGTTGACCTCGAGCGCGGTGCGCGCGATCTGCGACAGCTGCGACTGGTCGACCGACCACGGGTCGCCACCGAGCTCCTTGAAGTCGCGCCCCAGCGACCACGGCACGTACTCGTGCGGCATCCACTCCTGGGCGACGTTGAGGTGCCGGTTGAGGTTGTCCTCCGCGACCGGCTCCAGCGCGGCCAGGAGCTGTGCGGTGTCGAGATCAGCCATGGGTGGGTCTCCTCGGTGCGGGACGTGGCGGGGGTCACGTCCTCGTGGCCTCAACCTTGCACCCTCGTGGCCGTGGGAACCAGCCATCCGCGCAGTGTTTCGGATGCCGCAGTGGTTTCGGATGCCGTCGCGCGCCGAACGCCGGCCCGGTCGCCATCTCGCCGTGGCCCTGCCCTCAGGTCTCCCCGCGGGTGGGGACCCCGCCCTGGCAGGACACGTGGATCTCGACCTCGCGCTCGACGGACTTGAACACCACCTCGAGCCCCCCGTGCTCGGTCTCCTTCTCGAAGCGCCAGCCGTCGCGCGGGCGGATCGAGTCGAGCGAGAGCTGCGACCCCTCGCAGGTCGCGACGACGATGCCGCCGTCCGTGGTGAACGACGCCGTCTGCGTCTCGGCCTCGCGCGGCGTCGGGGTCGACTCCGTCTCGGGCGTCGTGCGCTTGGTGGTGCTCGGTTCGGGCTCGGTGGTCCTGGGCGACGACGTCGAGCGCTCCGGCGGCTCCGTGGGCGTCGGCTTCCGGGTGGGGCTCGCCGACCCCTTCGGCACCCCGGTGGCGACGACCGCGACGGTCTCGGCCGCCGAGGCCCGACCGACGCCGCGACCGGCCCGGTCGACGACGACGAAGGTGATCGCGGCGACCGCCAGCACCACCGCGAACCAGCCCGCGACCATCGCCACGAGTGGGCGACGTCCCATCCCCACCTCGTTCACCCTCTTCCTGCTCTAGCGTTCCCAATGTGACACACGTGCTCGTGATCGAGGACGACCCGGGGATCCGCTCCTCGCTCGTCCGTTCGCTGACCGACCGCGGCTATGCGGTGTCCAGTGCTCCCGCGGGGATGGTCGGCCTGCAGAACGCCCTCGACGAGCAGCCCGACCTCGTGCTGCTCGACCTGGGCCTTCCCGACCTCGACGGTCACAGTCTGCTCACCATGCTGCGCGCCGTGCGCCGCACCCCCGTCATCGTGGTGACGGCGCGCGACGACGACCCCTCGATCGTCAAGGCCCTCGACGCCGGCGCCTACGACTACGTCGTGAAGCCGTTCGGCATGGACCAGCTCGAGGCGCGGATCCGGGCGGTGCTGCGACGCACCGCGTCCGACGAGCCCGACGAGCCGATCACCGTCGGTGACCTCGTCGTCGACGCGTCGGCGCGCCACTGCACCCTCGCCGGGCGCGACCTCGAGCTGTCGCGCCGCGAGTTCGACCTGCTCCTGCTGCTCGCCCAGCGGGCCGGCGAGGTCGTGACGAAGCGCGAGATCCTCGAGGAGGTGTGGAACCAGCCCTACGGGGGCGGTGAGCGCACCGTCGACGTGCACCTGTCGTGGCTGCGCCGCAAGCTCGGCGAGACGGCCGCTCATCCGGCGTACCTGCACAGCGTGCGCGGGGTCGGCGTGCGCCTGGCCCCGCCCTCGGACGCCGATCCCGCGGCCGACGGCGAGGGCTGATGGCCCGGCGCATCGCGTGGCTCGTGGCCGCCACGACGTCCGCCGTCGTGGTGGCCTTCATCGTGCCGCTGTGCTTCCTCGTCGCGAACCTCGCCGAGGACCGCGCCACCACCCGCGCCCGGGAACAGGCGCAGAGCGTCGCCACCCTGGTCGCCACCCTCGAGGACACCCAGACCCTCTCGCGCACCGTGGCCGACCTCAGCTCCCGCGGGCCGGAGGTGGTCGTCGTCGAGCCGGGCGGACAGGTGCTCGGGTCCCAGACGCCCCTGCGGGCCGACTCGGCCGTGGCGGTGGAGCGTGCTCGCGCGAGGCAGGCGGCGTTCACCGTCCGCGAGGACCACGGTCTGGATGCCGTGGTGCCGGTCGCGACGAGCCGTGGCCTGGAGGTCGTGGTCGCGTCGGTGCCGACGAGCGAGCTGCGGGCCGGGGTGTGGGGTTCCTGGGCGACCATCGTGGCCCTCGGACTCGGGCTGGTGGCCGCCTCGGTCGCGGTGGCGCTGTGGCTCGGCCGGCGCACCAGCGTGCCGGTCACCGAGGTCGCCGAGGTCGCGCACCGGCTGCGCGAGGGTGACTCCACCGCCCGCGCGGTGCCCGGCGGGCCGCCGGAGACCGCCGAGCTCGGCCGCGCGCTCAACGCCCTCGCCGACCGGATCCACGAGCTCGTCGCGGCCGAGCGCGAGCACGTCGCCGACCTCGGGCACCGGCTCCGCACGCCGGTGACCGCGCTGCGGCTCGACACCGACCTGGTCGAGGACGACGAGGTGGCCGGCCGGCTGCGCGGTCACGTCGCCGACCTGCAGCGCAGCATCGACGACGTCGTGCACGAGGCGCGGCGGGCGGTGCGCGACGAGCTGCCGGCCACCACCGAGGTGCCGCCCGTGGTGGCGGCGCGGGTGGCGTTCTGGCTGCCGCTGGCCGAGGACCAGGGCCGCCGGCTCGACCTCGTCGTGGAGGTGCGCACCCCCGGCGGGTCGCCGCTGGTCGGTCTGGCCGACGACGACCTCGGCGAGCTGGTCGACACCCTGCTGGACAACGTCTTCGCGCACACCCCGGACGGCACGGACGCCCGGGTCACCGTGCGCACCCGGGCCGACGAGGTGGTCGTCGTGGTCGAGGACGCCGGCCCCGGGATGCCGCAGCCCTACCTCGGCCGGGGCCACAGCGCCGGCGGCTCGACCGGGCTCGGGCTGGCGATCGTGCACCGGATCGCCGACGGCGCCGGCGGGTCGGTGCAGCTGGCTCCGTCCACGCTCGGCGGCCTGTGCGTCACCGTGCACCTGCCGGTGCACCGCGACGGCGTCGTGACCCACGCCGGGGCCGACACCGACCACTGACCGGCGCGACGGCATCGGCCGGGCGTCGGGCGACGGCTCAGTCGTCCTCGCGCTCGTCGTCCTCGGCCTCGGCGTCGTCATCGTGCTGCTCCTGGTCCTCGTCGGTGGTGGCGGGGGCAGGGGCCGGGCGCGGGGCGGTCCGCGGTGCGGAGGTCGTCGAACCGCTGGACGGGGCCGCGGCGGTGACCTTGGGTCCCGGCTTCGTGGTGACGCAGATGCCCTTCTTCAGCACCGCCGGCTTCTCGCAGTCGGCCAGCTGGGTCACGGTCGGCGTCGGCACCGGGGCGAAGGTCGGGGCAGCGGGTGCGGCGACACGGCCGAGGTCGTCGGGGCCGGCGGCGACGAAGATGCCGACGGCGGTGGCGACTCCGACGAGCGAGCCGGTGGTGACGGCGCGGATGAGGGACACGAAGGACCTCCGGGGCGAGGGGGCAGGGGCAGGGGGGTGACGGCGCGGTTGCAGCGCCGAGGTGGGACGTCAGCGCCCATCGTGACGGCAGACCGGTCAAGGTGGCGTCGTGGGCACCTCAAGGGAGGGTTAAGGAGCGTTGGCCCTTAACCCTCCCTTGACAGGTCGATGACGCGACCTTGTGGTGCCGACGACGAGAGTCATCTCCGGCACGTCGATCCGGCGTGCCACGAACCGACGAGAGGACCGCATCCGTGAGAGCCCTGCTGAGCACCGGTCAACGAGACCGGTCGCGCCTCGTGCTCACCGTGCTGAGCGGAACACTCGCTGCAGCAACCGTCGCCGGCACCGGCATCGCCACTGCTGCCGCCGCCCAGGAGAGCGCCCGCAGCAACGCCGTCAAGGCCCGCCACAAGGCCGCGGCCGAGGCTGCGGCCGCCAAGGCCCACCACGAGGCCCTGGTCAAGTGGGCCAAGGAGAACCCGGTCGTCGTGACCAAGGCCCGCCCCAAGAAGACCGTGATCGGCAAGCCGACGCTGGTCAAGGCGTCGTCGTCCGGCAGCTCGCGGGTCGGTGGCGGGTCGTCGTCGGGCGGCAGCTCGGGCGGTGGCACGACCTCGAGCCGTCCGGCGCCCCCGCCCCCGCCGCCCCCGCCGAGCACCGGATCGTGACGGCGCTGCCCACCGTGACCGCCCTGACCCACGAGCCGTCGACCGCCGTGACGGTGGACGTCGAGCGCGGCGCCGCCTCGTGGCGTGCGCTCGGCACCTACGTGGAGCTGCGCACCACCCCGGAGGCCGTCGAGGCCGCCGCCGACCTGGCGGCCCGGGTGCTCGACGAGGTCGACGTCGCGTGCAGCCGGTTCCGCGACGACAGCGACCTGATGCTCGCCAACCGCGAGGCCGGCCACGCCGTCGAGGTCTCCCCCGTGCTCGTCGGGGCGGTGCGGGTGGCCCTGGAGGCCGCCGACGAGACCGACGGCCTCGTCGACCCGCTGCTCGGCGACGTGCTGCGCGCCGCCGGGTACGACCGCACCTTCTCCCTCGTCCCCGCCGAGGACCCCTCGGCGACCGCCCTGCCGGTGCCCGAGGCGCGCTGGACGCAGGTCGAGGTGACCGACACCACCGTGACCGTGCCCCGTGGTGCGTCCCTCGACCTCGGCGCGACCGGCAAGGCCTTCGCCGCCGACCTCGTCGCCCTCTGCGTCGTCGACACCTGCGGCGCCCCCGTGCTGGTCTCGGTCGGCGGCGACGTCCGCGTGGCCGCGCCGCGCGACGCCCTGCAGGACCAGCCGGTCGTGGTGGGCCACAGCCTCGCCGACCTCGAGGCCGGCGGGGCCAGCGCCCTGGTGCGGCTCGGCGCCGGCGGTCTCGCCACCTCCAGCGTCTCGGCGCGGCGGTGGCGGCGAGGTGGCCGCCAGTGGCACCACGTCGTCGACCCGCGCACCGGCCTTCCCGCCCAGGGCCCGTGGCGCACCGTCACCGCCCTGGGCCGCACCGCCGCCGCGGCGAACGCGGCCACCACTGCCTCCATCGTGCTCGGCGACGCCGCGTACGCATGGCTCGTCGACCGCCAGGTCGCCGCTCGGCTCGTCGACCACGACGGCCACGTGACCCGCACCCCCGCCTGGACCGCGTCCGGCATCGAGGAGATCTCATGACGTCCCCCCTGCTCTGGTACCTCAACCGCGGCACCGGCGTGGTGCTGCTCATCGTGTTCACCGCGACCGTCGTGCTCGGCGTGCTGGCGACGGGTCGGTCGACGACCCCGCTCTGGCCGCGGTTCGTCACCCAGGGGCTGCACCGGGCCCTGGCCGCGTCGACCGTGCTCATGCTCGTGGCCCACGTGGTCAGCGCCGTCGTCGACGAGTACGTCGACATCCGCTGGTGGCAGGCGTTCGTGCCGTTCGGCTCGTCCTACGAGCCGCTGTGGATGGCCCTGGGCGCGATCTCGCTCGACCTCCTGGCCCTGGTCATCGCCACCTCCCTGGCCCGGGCCCGGGTCCCCCACCGGGTGTGGTTCCTCGTGCACCTGACCACGTACGTCGCCTGGGCCTCGGCCCTGGTGCACGGCCTGTTCATCGGCACCGACTCGGCGGAGGGCTGGATGGTGGCCATCTACGTCGCCTGCGCCGCCACCGTCGGGCTGGCCGTGCTCGCCCGGATCATCGCCGTGCTGAACACCAGGCGACTGCGGCGCAGGTCCCACAAGGACCACGCACCGCGCCCGCCGTTCGGCCCCCAGTCCGGGGTCGAGCGCGAAGCCCGTCACGCGGACCGGGTCCCCGCCCGGGCCGCCAGCACCGGAGGTGCCTCATGACCCGCCCGATGATCCGCCCGCCGGCCAGCGTCGACGTGCACAGCGGCCCGCTCCTGCTCTCCGGTATCGACCGTGGTCCGGGCCTCGCGGCCCACCGGGCGCGGCTGGGCGCCCTGCCCGAGCCCGGCATCTCGGCCCTGGTGTCCCTGCTCGAGGACGTCGCGGTCCGTGGCCGCGGTGGCGCGGGATTCCCGCTGGCGCGCAAGCTGCAGACCGTCGTGCGGGCCCGTGGCTCGCGCGCCGCGATCGGTGGCCGGCGCCCCTACGTCGTGGTCAACGCGGCCGAGGGCGAGCCCGCCAGCGCCAAGGACAGCGCCCTGCTCGACGTCGCCCCGCACCTCGTCCTCGACGGTGCCGTCGTGGCCGCCCGGGCCCTGGGCGCGAAGGAGATCCACGTCGTCAGCTCCGAGGACCGGCCCTGGGTCGGTGCCGCGGTGCACCGGGCCACCACCGAACGTGTCGACCACGGCATCAGGTGGGTGCAGCACGAGGCGGCCTCCCGGTTCGTGTCGGGCCAGTCCCGCGCGCTCATCGAGCTGATGGCCGGGCGCCCCGGCCTGCCCGTGACGTCGTGGGCCCCGGAGGCCATCGACGGCCACCGCCGCCGCCCGACCCTGCTGTCGAACGCCGAGTCGTTCGCCCACCTCGCCGCCGTGGTGCTGTGGGGCGTCGACGCCTACGCCGGGCACGGCACCCCCGACGAGCCCGGCACCAGCCTGCTCACCCTCACGACGCCGCCCGCGGCCGACGGGGTGTTCCGGGGCGTGCACGTCGTCGAGGTCGAGCACGGTGACGGCGCCGCCATGGTGCTCGACGCCGCGGCCCTGTCGTCGCCGCTGCTCGTCGGTGGGTTCCACGGCTCCTGGGTGCACCCACGCGACGTGCCGACCCTGGAGTGGTCGAACGCCGTGCTCGGTGAGGTGGGCGCCCGGCTGGGTGCCGGGTCGCTGCTCTCGCTGGGCGACGGGTCGTGCCCGGTGTCCGAGACCGCCCGCTACACCTCCTACCTCGCCGCTGAGTCGGCCGGTCGCTGCGGCCCGTGCCGCAACGGCCTGCCCGCCATGGCCACCGAGATGGAGGGTCTCGTCGCCGGTGCCGACACCCGCACCCGGCTGCGCGAGCTCGCCGGCCTGGTCACCGGGCGCGGCGCGTGCGCCCACCCCGACGGCACCGCACGACTGGTCGGTTCGCTGCTGACCACCCTCGACGACCACGTCGAGGCGCACCTCGACGGTGCCTGCGGCTGCGCCGGCCGGGATCCTCGTGGCGAACGCCACGCCCATCCGGGCACCCGGCGGCTGGCGGTGCGGCGATGAGCCCCCGCGAGACGGTGCTGCGCGTCGACTGGCCCGAGTGCCGTGCGCGGGGCCTGTGCGCCGAGCTGTTCCCCGAGAAGATCCAGATCGACGAGTGGGGCTACCCCGTGGTGCTGGGGCCGGTGAAGGCCAGCGAGGAACGGGCGGCCAAGGAGGCCGTCGAGGCGTGCCCGAGGCGCGCCCTGCACCTGCGCACCACCTGAGGCCGGCGACCGCTTCCCGGATGCCGGGTCAGGCCACCTTTCCCGGATGCCGGGTCAGGTCACCAGGGCAGCGGCGCGGACAGCTCGCGGGTGTCGTCGACCGGGGCCCAGCCCTGGTCGGCGGTGTGCGCGTACTCGGCGCCCGGGCCCTCGGCAGCCAGCGTCGCCACGGCGGCGAGCAGCCGCTCGATGTGCTCGGGCGTGCTGGCCAGGCCGGCGCTGACCCGCACCGCGGTGTCGTGCCCGTCGGACCCCTCCTCGAGCAGGGCGTCGACCAGGAGGTGCGCGCAGAACTTGCCGGCCCGCACCCCGATGCCGTGCTCCGCCGACAGGGCCGCTGCCACGAGGTGGCTGTCGAGCCCGTCGACGGTGAAGGTGACGACCGGGCCGCGCTCGGTGTCGTCGCCGAAGATCGAGTAGGTCGTGACGCCGTCGATCCCGCGCAGTCCGTCGAGCAGGCGCGTGGTGAGCCGTGCCTCGTGCTCGTCGATCGCGGCGCGGTGCTCGCGGATCGTCGCGCAGGCCGCGGCGAGGGCGATGGCCCCGAGCACGTTCGGGCTGCCGGCCTCGTGGCGCGCGGCACCGGTCACCCAGCGGGTGCCCTGCTCGGTGACCTGCGCGGTGGCGCCGCCACCGGCGAGGTAGGGCTGCGCGGCATCCAGCCAGTCGCTGCGGCCGGCGAGCACACCGGTGCCGAACGGGGCGTGCACCTTGTGGCCGGAGAAGGCGACCCAGTCGACGTCGAGGGCGTCGAGGTCGAGCACCCGGTGGGCCGCGTACTGCGCGGCGTCGAGCAGCACCCGGGCGCCGTGCCGGCGGGCGATGGCGGTGAGCCGCTCGACCGGCCACAGCTCGCCGGTGACGTTGGAGGCGGCGGTCAGCACGACCAGTGCCTGGCGGGGGCGGCGGGCGGTACCGGTGGGCAGGGCGCGCAGCGCGGCCTCGAGCAGGGCCTCGGCGTCGCGAGTGCTGGCGGGCACGGGCAGGCGCACCGTGTCGCGGCCGCGCCAGGGCAGCAGGGTCGCGTGGTGCTCGGAGGCGAAGACGACCACCGAGGTGTCGCGCGGCAGCGCCCGGGCGAGCAGGTTGACCGAGTCGGTGGTGCTGCGGGTGAAGACGACGACGTCGTCCTCGCGGGCGCCGACGAAGCGGGCCACCTCGTCGCGGGCCGCCTCGTAGTGGGCGCTGGT
>DASSQL010000047.1:0-4379 GCA_035702525.1 Ornithinibacter sp.
GCCGGCGAGGGTCTTGTGCTCACCGGCGAGCATGTCCGGCGTGAGGCGACCCTCGACGACGTGGTTCGTCAGCACGGTGGTGAGCAGGCCCTTGGGGTCGCCCATCGCCTTGTCCATGGTGGCCTTGTCCAGGGCCGCGAATGCGTCGTTGGTCGGCGCGAAGACGGTGATGTCCTTGGCCGAGTTGAGGGTCTCGCCGAGGCCGGCCTTGCCCACCGCGGTGACCAGGGTCGAGAGCAGCGGGTTGTTGCTCGCGGCGGTGGCGACCGCGTCGGTCGCCATCCCGTTGAACGAGCCGGCGCCCTCGGCGGGAACCGCGGCACAGCCCGGGCCGAACGGCATCGAGGCGGTGTCGGCGGTCATCGACTCGGAGGGGCTCGGGGCGGCCGACGAGGACATCGGTGCGCTCGAGGCGGCGCCGGTCTCGGCGTCGGACGAGCCGCAGGCGGCGAGGGACAGGGGGAGGGCGAGGGCCAGGGCGGCGATCGTCAGGCGGCGGTTGGTGCGCATGGGAGGTACTCCTTGACGTGTGTGGGACTGCTTTCGTACACACGTGGTTCGCCGCGGCATCCAAAGCGGATTGGTTTGTGCCAGAACTTTTTTCACGGATGCCGGTCGCGCACCTGCCGCCCCCGGCCGCCCGACGACGGCGTGCGACCTGCGTACGGTTCCCACTCCGTGACAGGGGCGAGAACCTGCGCAGGTCGCACGAGGTCGGGAAGGGACGAGTGGGGGCTACTTGATGATGACGACGATGCTGTGCCACCCGGTCGCGCCCTTGGGGAAGGGGGTCGCCTTCTGCTCGGGCTGCACGTCACCGTTGAGGTCGGTCGCGCGCACCGTCAGCTGGTGGCGGCCGGGCAGGGCGTCCCAGGGCAGGTACCACTGGCGCCAGTAGTCGATGCCGCCGTCGGGGCCGAGCTTGGCCTCCTGCCAGGAGTTGTCGTCGATGCGGACCTCGACCTTCTCGATGCCGCGGTGCTGCGCCCAGGCGACGCCGCCGATGACGACGCGGCCGGCATCCAGCGTGTTCAGCCCGCGCGGGGTGTCGATCCGCGACTGGGTGAGGATGGGGGAGTCGGTGGCCCAGCCACGGTCGGTCCAGTAGGCGCTGTTCGCGGCGTAGGTGGTGGCCTGCATGCGGGTCAGCCACTTGGTGGCGCCGACGAAGCCGTACAGGCCGGGGGTGACCAGGCGCGCGGGGAAGCCGTGCATGGCGGGCAGCGGCTGGCCGTTCATCGCGATGGCGACGAGGGCGTTGCGGTCGTCGGTCAGGGCCTGCACCGGGGTGGAGATGGTCATGCCCTCGGTGGAGTGGCTGAAGATCTGGTCGACGCCGGGCTTGATGCCGGCCCGCTCGAGGAGGTCCTTGGTGCGTACCCCGAGCCAGCGGGCCGCGCCGACGTACTGGCCGCCCACCTCGTTCGAGACGCAGGTGAGGGTGATGTCGGCCTCGACGAGGGGCATCTTGAGCAGCTCGGCGAAGGTCAGCGAGTAGGGGCGTTCGACGTCGCCGTCGATGGTCAGCTTCCAGCCGTCGGTCGAGACGCGCGGGATCACCAGGGAGGTGTCCACCCGGTAGAAGTCGGCGTTGGGGGTCCGGAAGGCCGAGATGCCGCGCACGGTGTCCTCGAGGCCCCGGGGCAGGGCGGTCAGCGGCTTCGCCGCGGCGGGGAGGGTGACCGCCTCGGGAGTGGCCCCACGACCCAGCGACTGGCCGATCGCGCCACCGGCCGCCGCCACCACACCCAGCCCGGCAGCCGCCGCGAGCACGTGGCGGCGGTCGCTGCGGCCGTCCTCGTGCGAGGTGCGGTCGGTGCCCGCCCCCGCGAGGGGGTCGGCGTCGGCGGCGCCGAGCCGGTCGAGCATCCCGAGGTACCAGCTGGCCAGGAAGACCCCTGCGACCGCGGTCACGAAGCCCGGGATGATGTCGACCGATCCGCCCGTCGGCCGCAGCACCGCGGCGAACACCGAGGTCATCGCCAGGGCACCGAGCAGGGCCAGGCCCACGGAGCGGTGCGTGCGGGCCACGAACCCGATGGCTCCGGCGATGAGCAGGGTGCCGATCGCGACCGACCCGATCAGGATCGGCTTGTCGTTGGTGCCGAAGTGCGCGATCGCCCACTCCTTGACCGGCGTCGGGGTGAGGTCGATGACCGTGGAACCGACCGCCAGCACGGGCGACGACTCGGGGGAGAGGAATCCCGCGACGAGGTGCCCGAGGCCGGCGCCGGCGGCCGCGCTGAGCACGGTGCCCAGGGCGTACCACCGTCCGCGCGGGCGTCGCGGGGTAGCGGTCTGCGGGGTCGTCGTCATGCAGCAGGTTCGGAGCGGAGGGCCACCGTGGATGTCGTCACGTCTCCAGTGTGCGTGGGCCGGGCGCCGCCGGTCATCACCTGCTCACGTACCGTAAGAAGTGTGAAACCTGCACGCCGCCCTCGCTTCCTGCCCTTCATCCTCACCGGGGCCGTGCTCGGGTTCGCCGTCGGGTCGGCCGTGGCCCTGTTCGGCTGGTTCGCCGACCCGAGCCCCACGGTGGCCTCGAACTACGCCCCCGGCGCGGGCGTCGGCTACCTCGGCGTCATCGGCGCCCTGCTCTTCGGGCTGGTCGCCGCGGTGATCGCGGTGCTCGTGGACGGGCGCGCGGACCGCTCCTGACGGTGGGTGTGGGAGAATCGGTGTCGTGCCACGCGGAGACGGACGCCTGACCCACGACCTGATCCCCGGCGAGAAGGGGCCGCAGGACGCGTGCGGCGTCTTCGGCGTCTGGGCCCCCGGTGAGGACGTCGCCAAGCTGACCTACTACGGGCTCTACGCCCTGCAGCACCGTGGGCAGGAGTCGGCCGGCATCGCCACCTCCGACGGCCAGCGGCTGCTCGTCTACAAGGACATGGGCCTGGTCTCCCAGGTGTTCGACGAGCGATCGCTCGCGTCGCTGCGCGGCCACCTCGCGGTCGGCCACTGCCGCTACTCCACCACCGGCGGTTCGACCTGGGAGAACGCCCAGCCCACCCTCGGCGGCCACGCCGGCGGCACGGTCGCCCTGGCCCACAACGGCAACCTCACCAACTCGGCCGAGCTGCGCGACCTCGTCGACGGCCGGCGCGGCGACGACGCCCACCGCGGTGAGCTCGCCCGCGGCAACACCACCGACACGGCGCTGGTCACCGCGCTGCTCGCCGACGACCCCGACCGCTCCCTCGAGGCCGCCGCCCTCGACGTGCTGCCCCGGCTGCGGGGTGCCTTCTGCTTCGTCTTCATCGACGAGCACACGCTCTACGCCTGCCGCGACCCGCACGGCATCCGGCCGCTCGTCATCGGCCGCCTCGAGCGCGGCTGGGTCGTGGCGTCCGAGACGGCGGCCCTCGACATCGTCGGTGCGTCGTACGTGCGCGAGGTCGAGCCGGGTGAGCTCGTCGTCATCGACGAGGACGGCCTGCGCTCGCGGCGCATCGCCCAGCCGACGCCGAAGGGCTGCGTCTTCGAGTACGTCTACCTGGCTCGCCCGGACACCACGATCAGCGGCCGGGTGGTGCACGAGGCGCGGGTCGAGATGGGCCGCACCCTGGCGCGTGAGCACCCGGTCGACGCCGACCTCGTGATGCCGACGCCCGAGTCGGGCACCCCGGCCGCCATCGGCTACGCGCAGGAGTCCGGCATCCCCTACGGCCAGGGGCTGGTCAAGAACTCGTACGTCGGGCGCACCTTCATCGCGCCGTCGCAGACCATCCGCCAGCTCGGCATCCGGCTCAAGCTCAACCCGCTCAAGGACGTCATCCGCGGCAAGCGGCTGATCGTCGTCGACGACTCGATCGTGCGCGGCAACACCCAGCGGGCCCTGGTGCGGATGCTGCGCGAGGCCGGAGCGGCCGAGGTGCACGTGCGCATCTCGTCGCCGCCGGTGCGCTGGCCGTGCTTCTACGGCATCGACTTCGCGACCCGGGCCGAGCTGATCGCGACCGGCCTCGGGGTCGAGGAGGTCTGCAACTCGATCGGCGCCGACACCCTGGGCTACATCTCCGAGGCGGGGATGATCGCCGCGACGAACCAGTCCGAGGACCGGCTCTGCACGGCGTGCTTCACCGGCACCTACCCGATCGCGCTGCCCGAGGACGGCCGCGTCGGCAAGGGCGTGCTCGAGCTCGAGCTGCCCATCGCGTCCGGCCCGGTCGAGCGCGCCACGGGTGAGCGCCACCCGCAGCGGCACGCGCCCGTGGTCGACGTGCCCCTCCTGGACCTGCCGCTCGACGTCGAGGGTGTCTCGACCTCGGCCGGCGGTGGAGCCGCGGAAGCCCTCCTGCGCCCCTGACCGGTCTGCTCGTTCGAGGTGATCGGCTGGTGTCACCGGCCAGAACATCACCTCGAACCAGCCGCGGTAG
>DASSQL010000048.1:0-7111 GCA_035702525.1 Ornithinibacter sp.
CGCAGGCCGCGGATGAGGTCGATCGCCTTGAGCAGGCCCTCCTCCGAGCGCTCCATGCCGCAGTACTCCCACATGACGTGCCCGAGCTCCTTGTGGAAGGAGTCGACGCTGCGCTCGCCGTTGATGGCCAGCAGCTTGGCCGTGCGCTCCTCGACCGAGGTGCGGGCCGCGACGACCGCAGGCTCGTCGGGCGAGATCGGTGCGAACGGCCCCTTGGACAGGTAGTCGCGGATCGTGTTGGGGAGCACGAAGTAGCCGTCGGCCAGGCCCTGCATCAGCGCCGAGGCACCGAGCCGGTTCGCACCGTGGTCGGAGAAGTTGGCCTCGCCGGTGACGAACAGGCCGGGGATCGTGGACTGCAGGTCGTAGTCGACCCACAGGCCGCCCATGACGTAGTGCACGGCGGGGTAGATCCGCATCGGCACCTCGTACGGGTTCTCCCCGGTGATCCGGGCGTACATGTCGAACAGGTTGCCGTACTTCGCCTCGACGGCCGCCTTGCCCAGGCGGTCGATGGCGTCGGTGAAGTCGAGGTAGACCCCACGGCGGAAGTCGCCGACCACCGGGCCGACACCGCGGCCCTCGTCGCACACGTTCTTCGCCTGGCGCGACGCGATGTCGCGCGGCACCAGGTTGCCGAAGCTCGGGTAGATGCGCTCGAGGTAGTAGTCGCGGTCGGCCTCGGGGATCTGGCGCGGGTCCTTGTCGCAGTCGTCGCGGTTCTTCGGCACCCAGATCCGGCCGTCGTTGCGCAGCGACTCCGACATCAGGGTCAGCTTGCTCTGGTGGTCGCCCGACACCGGGATGCAGGTCGGGTGGATCTGGGTGTAGCAGGGGTTGGCCATGTAGGCGCCCTTGCGGTGCGCCCGCCAGCTCGCGGTGACGTTGGAGCCCATCGCGTTGGTCGACAGGTAGAAGACGTTGCCGTAGCCGCCCGAGGCGAGCACGACGGCATCCGCGAGGTGCGTCTCGATCTCGCCGGTGACGAGGTCGCGGGCGATGATGCCGCGGGCCTTGCCGTCGACGACGACCAGCTCGAGCATCTCGTGGCGGGTGTACTGCTCGACGGTGCCGGCGGCGACCTGGCGCTCGAGCGCCTGGTACGCGCCGATGAGCAGCTGCTGGCCGGTCTGGCCACGCGCGTAGAAGGTGCGCGAGACCTGCACGCCACCGAACGAGCGGTTGTCGAGCAGGCCGCCGTACTCGCGGGCGAACGGCACGCCCTGCGCGACGCACTGGTCGATGATGTTCGCGCTGACCTCGGCCAGGCGATAGACGTTGGTCTCGCGGGCCCGGTAGTCGCCGCCCTTGACCGTGTCGTAGAAGAGCCGGTACGTGGAGTCGCCGTCCTCCTTGTAGTTCTTCGCGGCGTTGATGCCGCCCTGCGCCGCGATGGAGTGCGCGCGCCGCGGGGTGTCCTGGAAGCAGAACACCTTGACGTTGTAGCCGGCCTCGCCCAGGGTCGCGGCGGCGGCGCCGCCCGCCAGCCCGGTGCCGACGATGATGACGTCGAGCTTGCGGCGGTTGGCGGGGTTGACGAGCGCGGCCTCGAACTTGCGGGTGGTCCACTTGTCGGCGATCGGGCCGGCCGGCGCCTTGGTGTCGGCGACCGGGTCGCCCTCGGTGTAGAGCCCGTGGGCGATGCCCGGGTTCACGGTGCTGTCGGTCATGGTCACTGCCTCACTTGATCAGGCCGAAGGAGATCGCGAGCACCGGGATGATGAACCCGACCGCGATGACGGCTGCCAGGCCGTAGCCGATGGCCTTGGCGCGGCGGTACCCGGCGGCGGCGCCGGTCCAGCCGAGGGTCTGCTGCGCGCTGAAGGTGCCGTGCGCGAGGTGCAGCGCGAGCGCCACCATCGCGAGGACGTAGATGGCCGTCAGCCACGGCACCTGGAAGCTCGCCACCACGAGCTGGTAGGGGTTGTTGACCACGTCGGCGCCCTGGGCGTCGGGGTTGACCGACACCTTGACGATGGTGAACTCGATGAGGTGCCAGATCAGGAAGAGCAGGAGTGCGACACCGCCCCAGCGCATCCACTTGGTGCGCATCGCCGAGCGGGCGGCGGCGTACCGGGTGCGCCGTGCGTTGCCGGCGCGGGCCCACAGCGAGAACGCGGCGTAGAGGTGACCGACGAGGCAGGCGATGAGCACCACGCGCAGGATCCAGAGCAACCCGCCGTACGGGAGGATCGGCTCACCGAAGGTGCGCAGGTGCTCGGCGTAGGTGTTGTACGTCGCCTCGCCCGACAGGAGCTTGAGGTTGCCGTACATGTGAAGCAGGACGAACCCGACGAACACCAGCCCGGTCCCTGCCATGAGGACCTTGAGGGCGATGGTGGTGCGGCGGGCCGACGCGGGACGCGATGGAGCTGTCGTTGTGGCCACGACCCGCAGCCTAACCAGCGCCGGGAGCTGCGGCGAGATCAGGCGAACCTTACCCACGTGTGACATTGGCCCGGTTACCAGCCGGTACGGCCGTGGCTGCCGTCGCGGGCGGGCCGGCGGGGGTGTGGTGTCAGGGCGAAGGGGTCACCGGCGGCACCTCAGGGAGTCGGCGCCGGCGGCGGGAAGCTGTCCCGGCCGGGGATGCCGTTGATGTCCGAGGTGTTCATGGCGTACTGCAGGATCGCGTAGCCCATCGCGTCGCTGTTGACGTCGAGGGCGTGCAGGTCGACGTTGGCCAGCCGGTCGCAGGCCTGGTGGTAGCAGGGGTCGTAGGGCTGCCCCGCGGTGCCGCCCCAGATGCCGGCCTCCTCGGGCGTCTTGACGCCCTCGGCGCCGGTGAACAGGCCACCCGATGGAATGCCCGCCGTGATGAACGGACCGTAGTCGGAGCGACCGCTGAAGTCGGTTCCCTTGAACGGCACCTTGCGCTGGGCGTAGAACGCCTCGAAGGTCTTCTCGATCCGGTCGGACCCGGCCGGGCCGGGCCCGGCGCCGGTGGCGTCGGAGTCGTCGCCGTCGTAGACGAAGAACACCGGGTTGGGTGACCCGACCATGTCGAAGTTGAGGTAGAGCGCGATGCGGCTGCGCTGCTCGGCGGTCAGACCCGTCACGTAGCGGGTCGAACCGACCAGCGTGGACTCCTCGGCCCCCCACCAGGCGAAGCGCACCGTGTTGACCGGGGCGACCTTGGCCATCTGCTCGGCGACCTCGAGCAGCGCCGCCGACCCGGAGCCGTTGTCGTTGATGCCCGGCCCGGCGTTCACCGAGTCGAGGTGGGCACCCGCCATCACGACGTTGGAGTCGTTGCCCGTGCGGGTCTCGGCCAGCACGTTGTAGGTCGTCGCGTTGCCGCGCAGGGTCGAGGTGACCACGTGCAGGGTGAGCCCCCTCGTGGCCGCCAGCTCGGCACCGACGGCCTGGGTCACCGAGGTGACGGGGATGTCGAGCGCGAAGCCCTCGCCCAGGGTGGCGTTGAGGTCGCCCGCCGTGTTGTTCGCGATGACGACCGCCGCCGCCCCCGCGTCGTACGCGTTCTGGGCCTTGGTCGCGAAGGTGCAGCCGCCACGGCTGACCAGGGCGACGTTCCCGACCGGGAACCCGGTGAAGTCGGCGGAGTCGCAGCCGGGGGTCTCGTCGACCGGTGGGCCGGGGACGGCGGTGACCGGGGCGGTGACGTCGCCCCCGCCGGAGTAGCTGAGGATCGCGTTCGTCACCGCGGCGGCCGGGGCCGGGGACACCCGCTCGACCACCGGGGATGCCAGGGACACGAAGGTGGTGAAGACGAACGGCTGGACCTCGGGCGTGTACCCGGCGGCCTCGAGCCGCTGCACGACGTAGTCGACCGAGGCGTCGTAGCCGGAGGACCCGGAGACCCGGGTGCCGTGGTTGGCGTCGGCGATCTTCTGCAGGGCGGCCTGGTGCTCGCGCACGCCCGCGACGGTGATGCACTCGGCCAGCTTGGCGTGGGTGTTGTTGACCCGGGTGTCGCACGCGGCGGGGCCGGCGAGGGCCGCCGGGGCGAAGGAGACCGCCGCGGCACCGGCCGCGAGTGCGGCCCAGAGTCGGCGTGACGAGCGGAACATCGAGTCTCCAGGGGTCCGAGGCGTTCCCGGGGTCGGAAGAGCCACCGTAACCGCGGGGCCCGGTGGGCAGGACCACCTCAGGGTAAGGACGTCGTCAACGCCCGGTAAAGCGCGAGGGCCACCCTGTGGACACGGTGGTTCGAGGTGAAGACCTGGCCCCCGGCGCCCGGGTATCACCTCGACCGCGCTGCAGGTCCCGCGGTTCGAGGTGTCTTCCCGGCCCGGGAGACCAGCAGAACACCTCGAATCCCCGCGTGGATGCCGGTGGGGTCAGTGGCGGCGTTGGCCGATCGCGGCGTCGTAGAGGGCTTTCTTCGACAGGCCGGTGGCTGCGGCCACGTCGGCGCAGACGTCCTTGAGCCGTTCCCCCTCCGACACCCGCTCGCGGATGCCCTCGAGCTGGCTGGCGAGGTCGGCCACCGGGCCGCTCGCCCCGGCCACCACGAGGGTGACCTCGCCGCGCACCCCGTCGGACGCCCACGTCACGAGCTCGGACAGCGCGCCGCGGCGCACCTCCTCGTACGTCTTGGTCAGCTCGCGGCAGACGGCGGCGCGACGGTCGGCCCCGAAGGCCTCCTCCATCGCGGACAGGGTGCGCGCCAACCGGTGCGGCGCCTCGAAGAACACCATGGTGCGCGGCTCCGCGGCCAGCCCGGCGAGCGTGGTCGCCCGCTCCCCCGCTCTGCGGGAGAGGAAGCCCTCGAAGCAGAACCGGTCGACGGGCAGCCCGGAGACGGCGAGCGCCATCAGCACCGCGGACGGCCCCGGCACCCCGGTGACCCGCACGTCGATGCCGACCGCGGCACTGACGAGGCGGTACCCGGGGTCGGAGACCGACGGCATCCCGGCATCCGTCACGACGAGCACCCGGGCACCTTCGCGCAGCCGCGCGACGAGCTCGGGGGTGCGCTCGGCCTCGTTGTGCTCGTGGTACGAGACGACCCGGCCGGTGGGGTTCACGTCGAGGTCCTGGCACAGGCGGCGCAGCCGCCGGGTGTCCTCCGCGGCGACCACGTCGGCGAGGCGGAGCTCGTCGGCCAGCCGTGGCGCGGCATCCCGGGGGTCGCCGATCGGAGTCGCTGCCAGCACCAGCACGCCGCCGCTCATGCTGCGATCCTCGCACGCGGTGGAAGGGGCACGGGGCGCACAAGCCGTCGACCTAGGATGTGCCGGTGACCCGGACCGACGAGCTGCGCCTGCGGCTGCTCGGAACCGGGCCGACCGACCGGCTGTGGGGGTGGCTGGGCCCCGGCCTGATCGCGCTCGTCGGCGGGGTGCTGCGGTACTGGAACCTGAACCGCCCCCAGGCGCTGGTGTTCGACGAGACCTACTACGTCAAGCAGGCCTACTCGCTGCTGCACTTCGGCGTCGAGATGCGCGTGCTCGACTCGCTGAAGAAGCCCGACGACGCGTTCGTGGCGGGCAACCAGAACATCTTCTCGACGACCGACGGCGACATGGTCGTGCACCCGCCCGCCGGGAAGTGGCTGATCGCCGCCGGCGAGTGGCTGTTCGGCTCCGGGTCGGGCTGGGGCTGGCGGTTCTCGGTGGCCCTGGTCGGCACGCTGTCGATCCTGGTCGTGGGGCGGGTGGCGCGGCGGTTGTTCGGGTCGACCGCGCTGGGCTGCATCGCCGCCTTCCTGCTGGCGTTCGAGGGCTCGCACTTCGTGATGTCGCGCACCGGCATCCTCGACATCATCGTGTCGTTCTGGGCACTGTGCGGCTTCGCGGCGCTGCTCGTCGACCGGGACCGGAGCCGCGCGATCCTCGCCGAGAAGGTGGGGGCGCTTCCCCGCGGCTCCTGGCCCACCGGCATGGGCCCGTGGCTGGGCTGGCGGCCGTGGCGCTGGGTGGCCGGCCTGTCGCTCGGCCTGTGCACCAGCACCAAGTGGTCGGGGCTGTTCTTCCTCGCGGCCTTCGGCATCATGTCGGTCTGGTGGGACATGGGCGCCCGGCGGGCTGCCGGGGTGCGGCGCTGGGGACGCGGGGCGTTGTTCAAGGACGGCCCGTTCGCGGCGCTGGCGATGGTCGGGACCGCCGTCGTCGTCTACGTGCTGTCCTGGTCGGGGTGGTTCCTGACCTCGATCGGCTACCACCGGCAGTGGGACACCTTCCACCCCGGCGAGGGGCCGCAGTGGCTGCCGGCGGTGCTGCGCAACTGGTGGAAGTACCACCAGGACGCCTACCAGTTCAACACCACGCTCCACACGCCGCACCCCTACCAGTCGAACCCCTGGTCGTGGCTGGTGCAGACCCGGCCGACGTCGTTCTACTACGAGAGCCCGACCCGTGGGGTGGCCGGCTGCACCGCCGACCAGTGCTCGCAGGCGATCAACCCGATCGGCACCATCTCGGTGTGGTGGCTCGGCATCCTCGCCCTGCTCGTCGTGCTCTGGTGGTGGCTGGTGCGCCGCGACTGGCGGGCCGGGGCGATCGCCGCCGGCTTCGTGGGCGGGTACCTGCCGTGGTTCATCTACCAGGACCGCACCATCTACACCTTCTACGCAGTGGCCTTCGAGCCGTGGGTGGTGCTGGCCGTGGTGTTCCTCATCGGGCTGTGGGTGGGCCGCCGCGAGGACGACCCCGACAGATGGAGATGGCGCTGGTACGTGGTCGGCGGCTACCTGGCGTTCACCCTGGCGCTGTTCGCGTTCTTCCACCCCGTCTACGTCGCCGACACCATCCCGTACGAGCACTGGCGCTGGCGGATGTGGTTCCCCAGCTGGATCTGAGGGACGGCGCGACCCGTCGAGACCTGACTCGCACGTCACACCAACGGCGCCCGGTGGCAACGGCATCCGGCGTCCACGGCATCCGACGGCATCCGTGGGGGACGCGGCGACGGGCCGGAGGGAAACCCCTCCGGCCCGTCGCTCGTCGTGCTGTGGACGAGTCCCCTGACTACGAGGTGACGTCCCGGGTGTCGATCCGGATCTTGACCGAGGTGCCGCGCTCGTCGAGCACCTGGATCTTCGTTCCGCTGCCGGCGACCGTCACGCCACCGGTGGGCTGGTCGGTCTTGAAGTAGCGGTTCGGGTTGCTGTCGTCGAACAGCGGGTTGCCGTTCTGGCCACGCAGGT
>DASSQL010000049.1:0-6616 GCA_035702525.1 Ornithinibacter sp.
CGCAGCAGGGGCAGCGAGACGCCGATGACGTTGCTCGGGTCGCCCTCGATGCCGGCGACGTACGGCCCGCCCAGGCCGTCGAGGGTGAACGCCCCGGCCACCCGCAGCGGCTCACCGGTGGCGACGTAGGCGTCGACCTCCACGTCGTCGAGGTCGGCGAAGTGCACCACGGTGGATGCCGTGCCGCCCACCATGCCCCCGGTGCCGCCGGCGTCCGGGTCGCGCAGGTCGACCAGCCAGTGACCGGTGTGCAGCACCCCGGTGCTCCCGCGCATCCGGCGCCAGCGGGCGGCTGCCTCCACGGCGTCGGCGGGCTTCCCGTGCACCTCGCCGTCGAGCTCGAGCACCGAGTCGCAGCCGAGCACGAGGATGCCGGGCGGCAGGTCCGCGTCCGTCTCGCCGAAGGCGTCGTCCACCTCGACGGCGGCCACGACGTCCTCCGCCTTGGCCCGGGCCAGCAGCAGGGCCACGTCGGCCGCCTCGAGGGGCTCGCCGGCGACCTCCTGCGCGGCCGCGACGACGGCATCCTCGTCGACCGACGACACCTGCACGAGCGGGTCGACCCCGGCTGCCAGCAGGGTGCTGCGGCGGGCCGGTGAGGCGGAGGCGAGGAGCAGCGCGAGGGGGGCGGACGGCATGGCCACAACCTAGTGCGGGTGACGCGGCACACGCTCCATCGGTGCGAGAACGATCAACTACACGTCGTAGTATTCGAGGTGGACGTCCGGCGCCGAACGCATCCGGGCGAGAAGGAGAACCTCCGTGTCCGGAGCCGATCGCGACCTCACCCCGCTCGCACCCATCGGTATGGGAAGGACCCGGTCCGGCCCGGTGCGCCAACAGCGCCCCGTGTACGTCGACCTCCTTCCGCCCTGCAACGCCGGCTGCCCCGCGGGGGAGAACATCCAGTCCTGGCTCGCCCTGGTCAAGGCCGGGGACCACGAGGGCGCCTGGCGCGCGCTCACCGTCGACAACCCGTTCCCCGCCGTGCACGGCCGGGTCTGCTACCACCCGTGCGAAGCGGCGTGCAACCGGCTCGAGCTCGACGGCGCCGTCTCGATCCACGGGGTCGAGCGGTTCCTCGGCGACCTCGCCATCGAGCACCACTGGGCCTTCGACCCGCCGCCGGCCCCCACCGGGCGGCGCGTGCTGATCATCGGCTCCGGCCCGAGCGGGCTCGCAGCGGCCTACCACCTCAGCCGGATGGGGCACGTCGTCACGGTGCGTGACAGCGGGTCCGAGCCGGGCGGGATGATGCGCTACGGGATCCCGAGCTACCGGCTGCCGCGCGTCGTGCTCGACGCGGAGATCGACCGGCTGCGCGCCCTCGGCGTCACGTTCGAGCAGGACCACCGCGTCGTCGACCTCCAGGCCGAGATGCGCGACGGCAGCTTCGACGCGGCGTTCGTCGCGATCGGCGCACACCTCTCGACCCGGGTCGACATCCCCAACCAGGACGCCTCGCGCGTCGTCGACGCCGTCGAGTTCCTGCGCGGTGCCTCGTCGGGCACCCAGGCGCCGCTCACCGGCCGGGTCGCCGTCTACGGCGGCGGCAACACGGCCATGGATGCCGCCCGTGTCGCCCGCCGGCTCGGCGCGGACGACACCGTCATCGTCTACCGCCGCACCCGCGAGCAGATGCCGGCCCACGAGTCCGAGGCCCAGGACGCCGAGGCCGAGGGCATCCGGATCAACTGGCTGCGCACCATCAGCTCGATGGGCGAGGCCGACCTCACCGTCGAGGTCCAGGAGCTCGACGAGGACGGGCGGCCGCACGGCACCGGCAGGTTCGAGACGCTCGCGGCCGACACGGTCATCCTCGCGCTCGGGCAGGCGAGCGACACCGGCTTCCTGCACGGCATCCCCGGCATCGAGTTCCAGCGCGACACCGTTCAGGTCGACAAGCACACCCTGATGACGGGAGCCCCCGGCATCTTCGCCGGTGGCGACGCGGTGCCCAGCCAGCGCACCGTCACGGTGGGCACCGGGCACGGCAAGCGCGCCGCCCGCTCGATCGACGCCTGGCTGCGGGCCCAGCCCCACGAGGACGCCCCCAAGCACCCGCTGGCCGCCTTCGACAAGCTCAACCTCTGGTACTTCGGCGTGCACGGGCGCAGCGAGCAGGTCGGCCTCGACCCGGCCACCCGGGTGGACAGCTTCGACGAGGTGCTCACCGGGCTCACCCCCGCCGAGGCGGCCTTCGAGGCCGGTCGCTGCCTGTCCTGCGGCAACTGCTTCGAGTGCGACGGCTGCCTGGGGTCCTGCCCCGAGGACGCCGTGGTCAAGCTCGGCGTCGGGTTGCGCTACCGGTTCGACCTGGACAAGTGCACCGGCTGCGGCACGTGCTACCGGCAGTGCCCGGTGCACGCCATCGACATGGTTGCGGAGGTCTGAGCCGTGCGCGTCACGATCGACGGGAACCAGGCGGCGGTCGACGTCGCCTACCGCCTCAACGAGCTCTGCGCGATCTACCCGATCACGCCGAGCTCGACGATGGCAGAGCTGGCGGACGAGTGGGCCAGCCACGGGCGCACCAACGTGTGGGGCACCGTGCCCACCGTGGTCGAGATGCAGAGCGAGGGCGGCGCCGCGGGCGCGATGCACGGTGCCCTCCAGGGCGGGGCACTGAGTGCCACGTTCACGGCATCCCAGGGCCTGCTGCTGATGATCCCCAACATGTACAAGATCGCCGGCGAGCTCACCTCCACGGTGTTCCACGTGGCCGCGCGGGCACTGGCCGCGCAGGGCCTGTCGATCTTCGGTGACCACTCCGACGTGATGGCGGTGCGGCAGACCGGTTTCGCCCTGCTGTCGTCGGCGTCGGTGCAGGAGGCCCACGACCTCGCGCTGGTCGCGCAGGCGGCCACGCTGCGCACCCGGGTGCCCTTCGTGCACTTCTTCGACGGCTTCCGCACGTCGCACGAGCTCAACACCGTCGAGCTGGTCGACGACGACGTGCTGCGGGCCGTGGTGCCCGAGCACCTCGTGCGCGAGCACCGGGCCCGGGCGCTCACGCCCGAGCGCCCGTTCGTGCGTGGCACCGCCCAGAACCCCGACGTCTACTTCCAGGCCCGCGAGACGGTGAACCCGTTCTACGCCGTCGTGCCCACCGTGGTGCAGGAGGTCATGGACGAGGTCGCCACGCACACCGGGCGGCAGTACCGCGTCGCCGAGTACACCGGGCACCCCGAGGCCGACCGGGTCGTCGTGGTCATGGGCTCGGGCGGGGAGACGGTGCGCGAGACCGTGACCCACCTCGTCGGTGGGGGCGAGCGGGTCGGGGTGCTCCAGCTGCGGCTGTACCGGCCCTTCCCGGCCGACGAGCTGCTCGCCGCGCTGCCCGCGAGCGTGCGCCAGGTGGCCGTGCTCGACCGCACCAAGGAGCCCGGCTCCAACGGCGAGCCGCTCTACCTCGACGTCGTCGCGACCCTGGCCGAGGCCCATGAGCGCGGCGACCGGGCCACCATCCCTCGCGTCATCGGCGGTCGCTACGGCCTGTCGTCCAAGGAGCTGACGCCGGGGATGGTCGCCGGCATCTTCACCGAGCTGGCCCTTCCCGCCCCGCGACGGCGCTTCACCATCGGCATCACCGACGACGTCGGCGGCACGAGCCTGCCCTACGACGACACCCTCGACATCGAGGAGCCCGAGACCCTGAGGGCCGTGTTCTACGGCCTGGGGTCCGACGGAACGGTCGGCGCGAACAAGAACACCATCAAGATCCTCGGCGCGGACCCGCAGGTGCACGCGCAGGCGTACTTCGTGTACGACTCGAAGAAGTCCGGCGGCCTCACCGTGTCGCACCTGCGCTTCGGACCGCACCCCATCCACGCGCCCTACCTGGTCAACCGGGCCGGCTTCGTCGGCTGCCACCACCTCGGCCTGCTCGACACGGTCGACGTGCTCGCCTGTGCCGAGGACGGCGCCACCCTGCTGCTCAACGCCCCGCAGCCCGCCGACGAGGTGTGGAACGCCCTGCCCGGCCCGGTGCAGCAGCAGGTGATCGACAAGAGGCTGCGCGTCTTCGCCGTCGACGCCGCCGCCGTGGCCCGCGCCGCCGGCCTGCCCGGCCGCACCAACACCGTGCTGCAGACCTGCTTCTTCGCGATCTCCGGGGTGTTGCCCGCCGACGAGGCGGTCGTGCGCGTCAAGGAGGCCATCCGAAAGACGTACAGCCGTCGCGGGTCGGAGGTGGTGCGCCGCAACGAGGCCGCCGTAGACGCCACCCTCGCCTCGCTGCACGAGGTGCCGGTACCCGTGGCCCGCACGTCGACCCGCGAGATGCCCGACATCGTGCCCGCCGCCGCGCCCGAGTTCGTGCGCACCGTCACCGCCGCGATGATGGCCGGCCGCGGCGACGACCTGCCGGTCAGCGCGATGCCGGTCGACGGCACCTTCCCGAGCGGCACCACGGCCTACGAGAAGCGCCGGATCTCCGACGTCGTCGCGGCCTGGGACCCGGACGCCTGCATCCAGTGCGGCACCTGCAGCTTCGTGTGCCCGCACAGCGTCATCCGGTCGAAGTTCTACGCCGGGTCGGCCCTCGACGAGGCACCCGACGGCTTCCGGTCGGCACCGCTCAACGCCGCCGGCCTGCCCGGGTCGCGCTACACCCTGCAGGTCTACGTCGAGGACTGCACCGGCTGCGGCCTGTGCGTCGAGGCCTGCCCGGTCAGCCCCGTGGGCGACCCGACCCGCAAGGCGATCAACCTCGAGCCGCTCGCCCCGGTGCTCGAGCCCGAGCGCGAGAACATCGGCTTCTTCGAGACCCTCCCGGTGAACGACCGCTCGCGCGTCGACTTCGGCACGGTGCGTGGAACCCAGTTCCTCCAACCGCTGTTCGAGTTCTCCGGCGCCTGCTCAGGGTGCGGCGAGACGCCCTATCTCAAGGTGCTCACCCAGCTCTTCGGCGAGCGGCTGACCGTCGCGAACGCCACCGGCTGCTCGTCGATCTACGGCGGCAACCTGCCGACGACGCCGTGGACCAAGAACGCGGCCGGGCGTGGGCCGGCCTGGTCGAACTCGCTGTTCGAGGACAACGCCGAGTTCGGCCTGGGGCTGCGGCTCGCCGCGGACCTGCACACGACCCTGGCCCGAACCCGGCTGGCGCAGCTGCGCGAGGAGGTCGGCACCGAGCTGGCCGACGGCATCCTGGATGCCGGCCAGGTGCGTGAGTTCGAGCTCACCGCCCAGCGTGAGCGGGTCGCCGAGCTGCTGACCCGCCTCGACGGCCTCGAGGGCCCGGTGGTCGAGGACCTGCGCAGCGTGGCCGACCACCTGCTGCGGCGCACCGTGTGGATCGTCGGTGGTGACGGCTGGGCCTACGACATCGGCTCGGGTGGGCTCGACCACGTGCTCGCCAGCGGGCGCAACGTCAACGTGCTCGTGCTCGACACCGAGGTGTACTCCAACACCGGTGGGCAGTCGTCGAAGTCGACTCCCGTCGGCGCCGTGGCGAAGTTCGCGGCCGCCGGCAAGGCCTCGGCGAAGAAGGACCTCGCGCTGCAGGCGATCGCCTACGGCGACGTCTACGTGGCTCGCGTCGCGATGGGCGCCGACCCGCACCAGACGCTGACCGCGTTCCGCGAGGCCGAGGCGTTCGACGGGCCCTCGCTCGTCATCGCCTACAGCCACTGCATCGCGCACGGCATCGAGATGCAGAAGGGGCTCGACCAGCAGTACCGCGCCGTCGCCTCCGGGCACTGGCCGCTGGTGCGCTACGACCCGGCGGTGCGCAGCAGCGGCGGCAACCCGTTCCAGCTCGACTCGCCCCGCCCGCGCATCCCGCTCGAGGAGTACATCTACAACGAGCTGCGCTACCGGATGCTGCGCAACGCCGACCCCGCGGAGGCCGAGCGCCTGCTCCACCTGGCGCAGGAGGCCGTCGACCAGCGGTGGCAGACCTACGAGGAGATGGCCACGCGCGGCGCCGACCGGTTCGCCGCCGACCCGAGGAGGACCCGATGACCGACCTGACGACGAGCTATCTCGGTCTGGCACTTCGCAACCCGCTGGTGGCGAGCGCCTCCCCGCTGTCCCAGGGGGTCGATCGTGTTCGCGCGCTGGCCGGCTCGGGCGTGGGCGCCGTGGTGCTCTACTCGCTCTTCGAGGAGCAGGTGCACCGCGAGCAGCTGCGCGACCTGATGATCACCGAGTCGCACGAGGACGCGTTCGGCGAGGCGCAGACCTGGTTCCCCTCCGTGCCGACCACCCAGCCGGTGGGGTCGGCACGCTACCTGCGGCTGCTCGAGCAGGCGTCCGAGTCGGTCGACGTGCCGGTGATCGGCAGCCTCAACGGCAGCAGCCCCGGCGGCTGGGCGAGCTTCGCCCGGTCGATGCAGGATGCCGGCGCCGCCGCGATCGAGCTGAACATCTACCTGGTGCCCGGGAACCCGCACACCAGCGGTCGCGACGTCGAGGACCGGCACGTCGAGATCCTGCGCCAGGTCAAGGCGGCGGTGTCGGTGCCGGTCGCCGTGAAGCTCAGCCCGCACTTCAGCTCGATGGGCGAGATGGCGATGCGGCTCGACCTCGCCGGCGCCGACGGGCTGGTGCTCTTCAACCGCTTCCTGCAGCCCGACGTCGACCCCGAGACGATGACCGTCACCACCGGCGT
>DASSQL010000050.1:0-8381 GCA_035702525.1 Ornithinibacter sp.
CCCTGGTAGCCGCCGCTGGGGCCACGGTCGTCACGCTTGCCCTGGTAACCGCCGGAAGTGCCACGGTCACTGCGACCCTGGTACCCACCGGAGGTGCCCCGGTCGTCACGCTTGCCCTGGTAACCACCGGAGGTACCGCGGTCGTCGCGGCCCTGGTAGCCACCACGGTCGCTGGTGGGGTCGGCGCGCCGGCCCTCGTGGCGGTCGCGGCGGGCGGGGTCGGCAACCCTCGGGGCGCGGTCGCGCACCGGGCGCTCACCGCGCTCGAGACGGGGTCGCTCGTCATGGGGACGGTGCACGTGGCGCTCCTCGCGCGAGTCCGAGACCCAGCGCTTCGGTCGGTCGTTCCGGTCATCCCGGTTCGAAGAGGTGGTGCGGTTCGAGGTGGTACCCCGGTCCGCGGGGCCCGAGGAGTACCTCGAGCCACGGTTGTCGTCGCTACGGCCGGGGCCGCTCTGCCCGCGGCGCGGGTCCTCGCGGTCCCAGCGGGGCGAGCGCTCGGCGCGCGGTCGCTTGGTGTAGCCGTCGGCCGAGGCGGGACGGGCCGAGCGCTTGGGGGCGCTCTTCGGGCCGTCGGGCTGACCGCGGTGGTGCGCCTTCTTCGGGGCCTTGCGGGCCTCGGACTTCTGGGCAGTGCTCCAACGGGCCTTCTTGGGCCCGGATGCCTTGTTGGGCATGGGTGTGTTCACCTGTGTTTCGTTCATCGAGTCGGACGTGGACAGACACGTCTTCGAGCCGATGGCGAAAGCGGCGAATCAAGACGAGCCTCGGACCCCGTGGTCAGTGACCGTGGTCCGTGCGGGCCGGTTCGACCTGGGTGTCACCGGCGCACCGGGTGAGATGGGGCGGCGTCGCACTCTGCGATTCCGGCGGACGCGGCCATGCGCCCGAGCACCTCGGTGGACCACCCAGTCTACCAGCGGCACGGCCTCCCCCAGACCACATCCGGATGCCGTGCCGCCTCGGTCAGGCCCTGGGCCCGCCAGCGGCGCGGGACTGCAGCGAGCGCAGCACCAGCGTGCCGACGAGCACGCCCAGCGCCACCCCGGTGAGGTCGGCGGCAGCATCCAGCACGTCGCCGGAGCGGTGCGGCAGGAACACCGCCTGCACCACCTCACTGAGCACCGCCTGCGCCGCGAAGACCGCGACCACGAGCCACCGCCGGAACCCGGCGACGACCGCGAGGGCGACCGGCACGAGGAACACGGTCACGTGCACGACCTTGTCGCTCTGGGGGAAGAGCAGTGGGCCCCCGCCGTCGGGCGAGTAGAGCACCACGAGCTGCACCGCGACGGCCAGCCCGAGCAGCACCAGCACCGCGGGCCGCCCCGTGCGGCGGGCCGGCCCGGCCGACGCGACCGCCGTGCCCTTCTCTGCCTCGCTCACGACGGCGGGCGCGAAGCCACCGCGGCGCGCACCGCCTCCGCGACCACGTGGCTGACGTCGGGGTGGAACACGCTCGGGATGATGTAGGTCGCGTTGCGCTCGTCGTCGTGCACGACGTCGGCCAGCGCCTCGGCGGCGGCGAGCAGCACGTCGGTGCTGACGTGCGAGACACCGGAGTCGATCAACCCGCGGAACACCCCGGGGAAGACCAGCACGTTGTTGATCTGGTTCGCGAAGTCCGAGCGACCGGTCGCCACCACCGCGGCGTGCCGGGCGGCGATGTCCGGGTCGATCTCCGGCACCGGGTTGGCCATGGCGAACACGACGCTGTCGGGCGCCATCGACTCGATGTCGGCCTCGGTGAGGATGTTCGGGGCCGAGACGCCGAGGAAGACGTCGGCGCCGCGCAACGCCTCCGCGAGCGTGCCGGTGACCCCGTCGGGGTTGGTGTGCTCGGCGATCCAGGCGTGGTTCGGGTGCTCCCCCGACAGCACGTCGGCCCGGCCCCGGTGCACCACCCCGTCGACGTCGGCGACGACGACGTGCTGCGCACCGGCCGCCAGGAACAGCTTGAGGATGGCGGTGCCGGCGGCCCCCGCGCCGCTCATCACCAGGCGCACGTCCTCGAGCTGCTTGCCGACGACCCGCAGCGCGTTGCGCAGGGCGGCGAGCGCGACGATGGCGGTGCCGTGCTGGTCGTCGTGGAAGACCGGGATGTCGAGCTCCTCGCGCAGGCGGGCCTCGATCTCGAAGCAGCGCGGCGCGGAGATGTCCTCGAGGTTGATGCCCGCGAAGACCGGCGAGATCGCCTTGACCGTGCGGATGATCTCCTCGGTGTCGGTGGTGTCGAGGCAGATCGGGAAGGCGTCGATGTCGGCGAACCGCTTGAACAGGGCGGCCTTGCCCTCCATCACCGGCAACGCGGCGAGCGGCCCGATGTCGCCGAGCCCGAGCACCGCGGTGCCGTCGGTGACCACCGCGACCGTGTTGCGCTTGATGGTCAGCCGCCGGGCGTCGGCCGGGTTCTCGGCGATGGCCAGGCAGACCCGCGCCACCCCGGGCGTGTAGATCATCGACAGGTCGTCGCGCGAGCGGATCGGCACCTTCGACTCCACCGAGAGCTTGCCGCCGAGGTGCAGCAGGAAGGTGCGGTCGGACACCCGGCCGATCTCGACGCCCTCGACCTCGCGCATCCGCTCGACGATGGTCTCGGCGTGCTCGGGGTCGTGGGTGAGCATGGTCAGGTCGATGCGGATCTGGCTCGCCCCGGATGCCGTGACGTCGAGCCCGGTGACCACGCCCCCGGCCGCCTCGATCACCCCGGTCATCTCGCTGACCGCGGTCGCGCGCGCAGGCAGGATCAGGCGGACGGTGACGGAGTTGGCGATCGAGGGTGCGGACGGCATACCGAGGATTCAACCCGCTACCGACAGGTAGCCGGAAACCGCTGCCCCTCCACCCGCGGACCGCCCTACAGTGACCCGCATGTCCGACCACGTGGAAGTCATCGGGTCCGGCACCGCGAGCGCGGTGCCCGACGTCGTCGTGCTCGACGCGCGGGTCCAGTGCGAGGCGGCCGACGTGGCCGGCGCGCTCGGCGCCGCGACCGGGCGGGTCACCACCGCGCTGCAGGCCGTGGCCGACCACGGGGTGGCCGCGGCCGACCGGCGCACCACCGGGATGGGGGTCTCCACCCGCTGGGACCGCGAGGGCCACGGCGTCGTCGGCTACACCGCGTACCAGAGCCTGCGGCTGCTGGTGCGCGACCGCGACCGGGTGGGCGAGCTGATCAAGGCCCTCGCCCGGGCGGCCGGCGACGCGTTCGGCCTCGACAACGTCACCCTCGACGTGGCCGACCCCGCGCCGCTGCTCGAGCGGGCCCGCACCGCCGCGTTCGAGGACGCCCGCGCCAAGGCCGAGCAGTACGCCGCGCTCGCCGGCCGGCCGCTCGGCCCGGTGCTGCGCGTGACCGAGGAGCCCGACCGCGGGATGCCGGTGCCCCGGTTCGCCGCGAAGGCCGCCATGGACGCCGGCGGCGGGATGCCGGTCGAGGCCGGCGAGTCGGCCGTGTCCGCGACGGTGACCGTGCGCTTCGGGCTGGGCTGACCCGTGAGCTGGGTCGACGCCCTCGGCTGGTTCGGCAGCGCCCTGCTCGTCTACTCCCTGCTCCAGGCACGCATCCTGCGGCTCCGCGTGCTCAACACGGTGGCCTGCGTCATCCTCATCGTCTTCAACGCCCTGATCGGGGTGTGGCCGATGGTGGCGATGAACGTCGTGCTCGCCGGCATCAACACGTACTTCATCGTGCGGATGCTGCGCGAGCGCGGCGACGAGCAGGCGTACACCGTGCTCCCCGTCCGGGAGGACGACGCCTACCTGACCCACTTCCTGGGGATCCACCGCGCCGACATCGACGCGTTCTTCGCCGACTTCGCGCACGGGGCCGCCGCGGGCCGGGCGACCTACCTCGTGCAGCACGGCGACGAGACGGCCGGCGTGATCGTCGTCCGCGACGAGGGAGACGGCGTCGCGCAGGTCGAGCTCGACTACGTCACACCGAGATTCCGCGACTTCAGCCCCGGCGAGTTCGTGTTCCGGAAGTCGGGCCTGTTCCGCGACCGCGGCTTCCGGCAGGTGCTCACCCCGCCCGGGATGGTGTCCCCCTACTACGAGCGGGTGGGCTTCACCCGGCACGACGACCGCTTCCGCCTCGACCTCGCCTGAGTGGCGAACGCCACGCTCCGGGAGGCGGAACCCTGGTCGTGGGCATACCTCCCCCGGTACTAGAATCGTGAATTACTACGCGTCGTAGTATCCGACATGAGGAGGCGGCCAACGATGGCCCAGCTCGTCCACGACTTCGAGACCGGCAGCATGGACCAGAAGGACCTGCTGGGCGGCAAGGGTGCGAACCTCGCCGAGATGACCCGGCTGGGCATCCCGGTACCGCCGGGCTTCACGATCACCACCGACGCGTGCCGTGCCTACCTGCTCGAGGGCACCGTCCCGCCCGAGCTCTTCGCCGAGGTCGACGAGCACCTCGAGCGGCTCGAGGCCCGGATGGGCCGCACGCTCGGCGACGGCACCGACCCGCTGCTGGTGTCGGTGCGCTCGGGCGCGAAGTTCTCGATGCCCGGGATGATGGAGACCGTCCTCAACATCGGCCTGGGCGACACCTCGGTCGAGGGCCTGGCCGCGCAGACCGGCAACCCCCGCTTCGCCTGGGACTCCTACCGCCGGCTGGTGCAGATGTACGGCAAGACCGTGCTCGACCTCGACGGCGACCGGTTCGAGGACGCCCTCGACGCGGCCAAGGCCGCCAAGGGCGTCACCATGGACGTCGACCTCGACGCCGACGACCTGCGCGCCCTCGTCGCGACCTTCAAGGCCGTGGTCGAGGAGGAGACCGGTTCACCGTTCCCCCAGGACCCCCGCGAACAGCTGCGCGGTGCCGTGCTCGCCGTCTTCAACTCCTGGAACTCCGACCGCGCCATCCTGTACCGCCGCCGCGAGCAGATCCCCACCGACCTCGGCACCGCGGTCAACGTGCAGGCGATGGCCTTCGGCAACCGCGGCGCGTCCTCCGGCTCGGGCGTCGCCTTCACCCGTGACCCGTCGACCGGCGCCGTGGGCGTCTACGGCGACTACCTGCAGGACGCCCAGGGCGAGGACGTCGTCGCCGGCATCCGCAACACGCTGACCCTGGCCGACCTCGAGGGCATCGACAAGAAGAGCTACGACGAGCTGCTCGGCATCATGGCGCGCCTCGAGAGCCACTACCGCGACATGTGCGACATCGAGTTCACCATCGAGCAGGGGCACCTGTGGATGCTGCAGACCCGGGTCGGGAAGCGCACCGCCCAAGCCGCCTTCCGCATCGCGGTCGACCTCGTCGACGAGGGCGTCATCACCGAGGAGGAGGCCCTGCTGCGGGTCTCCGGTGACCAGCTCGCCCAGCTGATGTTCCCCCACTTCGACCCCGAGGGCGCTCGCTCCCTGGTCGCCAAGGGGATGAGCGCCTCCCCCGGCGCCGCCGTCGGTGTGGCCGTCTTCGACTCCGATGCCGCCGTGCGGATCGCCGGCGAGGGCACCCCCGTCATCCTCGTGCGCCGCGAGACCAACCCCGACGACCTGCACGGCATGGTCGCGGCCGCCGGCATCCTCACCAGCCGTGGTGGCAAGACCTCGCACGCGGCCGTCGTGGCCCGCGGCATGGGCCGCACCTGCGTGTGCGGCGCCGAGACCCTCGAGGTCGACACCAGGGCCAAGCAGTTCTCCACGCCGGACGGCACCGTCGTGCGCGAGGGCGACACCCTGTCCATCGACGGATCGACCGGTGAGGTCTTCCTCGGCGAGGTCGCCGTGCGCCCCTCCCCCGTCGTGCGCTACTTCGAGGGCACCATGTCGGTGGACGAGGGCGGCCCCGTGGTCGCCGCCGTCGACCGGCTGATGAGCGTGGCCGACAAGCACCGGCGGATGCAGGTGCGGGCCAACGCCGACAACGCGCCGGATGCCGCCCGGGCCCGCCGGTTCGGTGCCGAGGGCATCGGCCTGTGCCGCACCGAGCACATGTTCCTCGGGGCGCGCCGCGAGCTCGTCGAGCGGCTGATCCTGGCCGAGGGCGAGGAGGACCGGCAGGTCGTGTTCGACGAGCTGCTGCCGCTGCAGCGGGCCGACTTCATCGAGATCTTCGAGGCCATGGACGGGCTGCCCGTCACCGTGCGCCTGCTCGACCCCCCGCTGCACGAGTTCCTGCCCGACTTCACCGAGCTGTCCGTGAAGGTCGCGGTGGCCGAGGCCACCGGCCAGGAGCACGACACCGACTCGCTGCTGCTGCTCGCCGTGCACCGCCTGCACGAGGAGAACCCGATGCTCGGGCTGCGCGGCGTGCGCCTCGGCATCGCCATCCCCGGCCTGTTCGAGATGCAGTCCCAGGCGATCCTCGAGGCCGCCGCCATCGTCATCGAGCGGGGCGGCCACGCCCAGCCCGAGATCATGGTGCCGCTCGTCGGGGCCGTCGAGGAGCTGCGCAACATCCGGGCCGAGATCGACGACGCCGCCCACCGGGCCCGCGAGCGGCACTCCGTGCACCTCGACCACCTGGTCGGCACGATGATCGAGCTGCCCCGGGCCGCCCTGACCGCCGGAGCCATCGCGGAGGCCGCCGACTTCTTCTCGTTCGGCACCAACGACCTGACCCAGACCACCTGGGGCTTCTCGCGCGACGACGTCGAGTCGAGCTTCTTCTCGCGCTACATGGAGGCCGGCATCCTCGGGGTGTCGCCGTTCGAGACCATCGACCGCCAGGGCGTGGGTCGCCTGGTGCGGATCGGCACCGACGAGGGCCGCAAGACCAAGCCGGGCCTGAAGGTGGGGGTGTGTGGCGAGCACGGGGGCGACCCCGAGTCGGTGCACTACTTCGAGGAGCGTGGCCTCGACTACGTGTCGTGCTCGCCGTTCCGGGTGCCGATCGCCCGGCTCGAGGCCGGCCGCGCCGTCGTCGCCCGGGCCGCCATCGGCTGACCCTCGCGCTCGGCCCGGTCGAGCGTCACCGTGATCCGGTGCGCCGTCACGACCGTGCCGAGAGCGGCGCCTCAGCGCGAGCACGGCCCGGCCCCGCGGGAGCGGGACCGGGCCGGTCGCTGGCGGCGTGGGAGTGCACCGATGGTGGAGGTGGCGGGAATCTCCTCTACGGCGTCCTGAACTGCATAGACACGGGATCGATCCCATTTGTGACAGTTATGTGACAGTTCTGTCTCGACATGCGACCTTAGCGTCCGGACGCGGACAAGGCACCAGCGGTCTCCCAACGACCGCCGCTTGACCAGGCCTCGCGGCCGACGAGGCGTTGTTTCAGTCTGGCAGCGGCCTGAGGTCCACGACCGACAGTCCGTGATCGAGCAGCAGGGCGAGCAAGGTTGCCACGTCGGCCTCGTCACGGACTGGGCCGAACAGGGCCGTGCCGCCGGTCGGGTAGTCGACGTGGGACAACTCGGGACGGTCCGCGATCACGTCGTCCGGGACGGCGCCCTTGACCACGAACTGGTAACGCACGAGCGACCTCCCGCCTTGAGCTGACGAGTTCACGATGACAGCCGTACACAGCGGTTGGGCTCGCCTTCAAGGGGTGACCGCGAGGGCTGGGAGCGGCTCGGCCGCGTGAAGTTCGACGGTGACATCAGCAGGTGCCGCGCCCAGCCCGTCGAAGGTTGGCCCGGCCCCTGCGCGGGCGGCGCAGACCCGCCCAAGGGACGAGATGGCACGCGGGGACGCCAGCCGTGCGTCTTCGCAGATCAAGCCACTGGTGAGACCCGAAGGCACGTAACGGTTGGGTCCTTCACCCCGGCGATGTGCGGGCACTGAGCTGCTCGCCAGTACGCTCTTGCCATGCTCATCACGTGGGTGCAGTCCGAACAGATCCGGATCCTCCAAGCCCACGCACAGCTGACCACGCCTCGCCTGTCGCAAATTCTGGACCACGGGGCGGACGCCTTGGCGTCGGTGGCCGACAACTGGCAGTCATCGCGCACGCCGGAAGACAACACCGAAGTGCGACAGGTCGCGGCCGAAGCCCTCGCCCTCGTCAAAAGCAGCCGTCTGCTCGACCCGGGCGTGTAACGCCGCATCGTCCTCGCTGGGCCGCGGGACGAGAAGCCTCGAGGGCCGCCGCAGACTGCCCCAAGCGCTGCCGCCCTCATGAGGCGTCCAGGTCATGTCCGAGTGTTGCCGGCTTCACAGCGCTCGCCGAGTCACTGCTCCTGGTGCTCGCGTCACACCGGTGCCACGGCGCTGGCTCGAATGCTGGGTCAGGCAGCAGTCCGAGCAGACTCAGCGTTCGTCGCGGTCAACACCCTCATGTACGCGGGGCTGAGCCTGGCGAAGCTCTCTTCCCGCGGCGCCGGGCCTGACCTCGCCCCCACGGCTGGGCGCGGAACGAGTGCGTCGTTTCCGGCGCTTGTCCGCCGTTCCCATTTTCCTCAGGAGGAGGGACAGGC
>DASSQL010000051.1:0-3235 GCA_035702525.1 Ornithinibacter sp.
CACGGCGACCTCACCGACTGATCCGGTGGCCGATCACCCCTGTCGCGCACGGCATCGGTGGCGATAGCGTTCGACCATGCCGGACATCGACCGTTCCCGTCTCACCGAGCTGCTCGCCGCCGAGCAGGCCACCTACACGCAGGGCCACCCGCGCAGCCTCGAGCTGTTCGAGCAGGGCAGCAACCTGTTCGGCCGGGTGCCGATGACCTGGATGAACAAGTGGAGCGGCGGCTTCCCGCTCTACCTCGACCACGCGCGGGGCAACCGCATCTCCGACGTCGACGGCCACTCCTACGTCGACTTCGCGCTGGGCGACACCGGCGCGATGGCCGGCCACTCCCCCCGGGCCACGGTCGAGGCCGTCGCCCGGCGGATGGGCGACCTGGGCGGCATCACGACGATGCTGCCGACGGCCGACGCGCAGTGGGTCGGCGCGGAGCTGACCCGCCGGTTCACGATGCCGCTGTGGAGCTTCACGCTCTCGGCCACCGACGCCAACCGCTGGGCCGTGCGCCTGGCCCGGCTGGCCACGGGCAAGCCGAAGATCCTGGTCTTCGGCTACTGCTACCACGGCTCGGTCGACGAGACCTTCGCGATCCCCGGCCCGGACGGCAAGGCGCAGTCGCGCCCGGGCAACGTCGCTCCCCCGGTGCCGCTCGACCTCACCACCCGGGCCGCGACGTGGAACGACCTGGCCTCGGTCGAGCGCGAGCTGGCCCACGGCGACGTCGCCGCCATCCTCACCGAGCCGGCGCTGACCAACATCGGCATCGTCCTGCCCGAGCCGGGGTTCATGGAGGGGCTGCGCGAGCTGGCCACCCGCTACGGCGCGCTGCTGATGATCGACGAGACGCACACCTTCTCGGCCGGCTGGGGCGGCGCCACCACGGAGTGGGGGCTGCAGCCCGACATCTTCGTCATCGGCAAGTCGATCGGTGGCGGCATCCCGTCAGGGGCCTACGGCATCACGCAGGAGGTCGCCGCCGCGATCACCGGCCACACGGATGCCGGTGACGCCGACATCATCGACGTCGGCGGGGTGGGCGGCACGCTGGCCGGCAACGCCCTGTCGACGGCAGCGATGCAGGCGACCCTGGGCGAGGTGCTCACCCCGGAGGCGTTCGCCCGGATGACCGAGCTGGCGACGGCGTTCACGGCCGGGGTGCAGGCGGTGCTCGACGAGCTCGACGTGCCGTGGTCGATCCAGCAGCTGGGCGCCCGCGCCGAGTACCGCTTCACCCGCCCGGCGCCGCGCACCGGCGAGGAGTCGGCGGTCGCCCACGACGACGAGATCGACGCCTACATGCACCTCGCCATGTGCAACCGCGGCATCCTGATGACGCCCTTCCACAACATGGCGCTGATGTGCCCCGACACCACCCGCGCCGACGTCGACCGGCACACGGCGACGTTCCGCGAGGTCGTGGGAGCGCTCTACGCCTGACCCTCCGCCGGCGTCGCCCTCCGAACGTGGGTGAAGACCGTCGGTACGGCGAGGCTGTCACCCACGTTCGTGGGAGCGGCGCACGTTCCGCAGGGTCTCGACCACGCTCCAGACCAGCACGACCACGACCCCGAGGGCCGTGCCGACGGTGAGGTCGCGCTCGGCATCGGCCCACCCGCCCTCGACGAGCACCTCGACGAAAACTGGGTTGAACAGGCCGCCGGCCCGCAGCAGCAGGAGCACGGGCAGCGCGAACGCGAGGTCGAGGGCGATGCTCGCGGCCGCCAGGCCGGTGCTCCAGCGGCCACGGCGGTAGGCGATGACGGCCACGACCGCCTGGGCGGCCAGCACCAGCAGCAGCCAGGGCAGCGCCCCCGACCAGAGCGCCGGGTCGAGCACGGGCACCGGGTCGCCGCCACTGGTGACCGGCGAGCTGGTCTGCTGCCAGACGACGGCCAGGCCGGCCGCGACGAGGAACCCGACCGACGCCACGGTCTCGCCGAGCCCGACCCGCCCGGCTCCGTCGTCGTCGGGGAGCTGGTCGGGGTCCCACTCGAGCTCGACGCCGGCGCCGACCTTGCCCCGCTCGGCGAGCGCGAACACCACGGTCACCCAGAAGACGACGTTCACGGCGACCATGAACCCGACCCAGAGGGCCGCCACGACCGCCGGGCCGACGCCCTCGGCCGCGACGTCGTCGACGAACAGGCGCACGACCAGGTTCACCGCGGTCACGAGCGGGACCAGGGTCGACAGCAGCACCGTCATCACCCGGCGCCACTGCGGGTAGACGCGCGGCCCGATGAGGTACAGCGGGCGCCCGGTGTAGCCGGCGGCGAGGCGCACCGGGTCGCCGAGCTCGGCCAGCACGGCCCGTTCGGCCTCCGGGCGCGATGGAGCCCCGGCCTCGAGGCGGCCGTCGATCATGTCCTCGATGGTCGTGCGCAGCTCGCGCTCGACCTCGGCGCGCTGCTCGTCGTCGAGGTCGCGCACCGTGGCGGTCACGTAGCGGTCGGTCAGGGAGGAGGTCATCGCTGGTCCTCTCGGTCGTCAGGTCAGGTCGGTGATGGCGGCGTCGAGCGCGCGCCAGTCCTCGCGCAGGGTGGCGAGCAGCTCGAGGCCGTCGGCACTGGTGCGGTAGAACTTGCGCGGCCGCGCGTCGTCGGTGTTCCACTCGGAGACGAGCAGGCCCTGCTTCTCGAGCCGACGCAGCAGCGGGTAGAGCGTGTTGGCGTCGACGCCGAAGCCCGCTCCCGCGAGGGTCTCGAGCAGCGCGTAGCCGTAGCCGGGGGTGCGCAGGGTCGCCAGGCAGGCGACGACGACGGTGCCCCGCCGCAGCTCCTGCAGGTGGCCCGCGAGGACCTCGTCGTCAACACTCACGAGTCACACTATAGTGTGCGTCACACATCATCGTCAACGACACAGGCCGTCGAGCGCTGGTGAGGCGGATGCCGGGTCGAGGTGATCTTCAGGCCTCCCCCGCCAGCGGATCACCTCGAACCCGCGGGGCTGGATGTGGGTCAGTCGCCGAACTGGTCGCGGATGCGGACCAGCTCGACCGCGTGCGCGTCGAGGGCCCGGTCCTCGTCGTTGGCCGGAACCCACGTGGGGCACGGCACCGCGCGGCGCTCCTCGTCGATCGCCACGAATATGGTGCGGCAGTACGTGGTCAGCTCCATGCCACCGGGCCCCTGCGACGGGTCCCCCGAGCGCACGTGCACCCCGACGTGCATCGAGGTGCGCCCGGTGTGCAGCAGCCGAGCCTCGACCTCGACGACGTGCCCGATCCGC
>DASSQL010000052.1:0-4533 GCA_035702525.1 Ornithinibacter sp.
CGAGAACATCGACCCGGCCCACTGGACACGGTGCGGCACACCGGCATCCGACAAGGCGCTGGATGCCGCGTCGGCGATCGCGCCGGACACCTCGCCGAGGCGGGCGTAGAGGGCGTCGTCGCAGGCCCTCAGGGTGGCGAGGACGGCGGCCGTGGCGACGGGGTTCCCGGAGAGCGTTCCGGCCTGGTAGACGGGGCCGTCGGGGGCGAGCAGGGGCTTGACGTCGGCGCGGCCGCCGAACGCCGCGGCTGGGAATCCGCCGCCCATCACCTTGCCGAAGGTCATCAGGTCGGGGGCGACCTCGACGCCCTCGTGGCCCCACCAGCCGGCGCGGCCGACCCGGAAGCCGGTCATCACCTCGTCGGAGACCAGCAGCGCGCCGTGTTCGGCGGTGACCCGGCGCAGCGCCTCGGTGAAGCCCGGGTCGGGCGGGACGACTCCCATGTTGCCGGCCGCGGCCTCGGTGATCAGGCAGGCGATCTCGGGCCCGCGGGCCGCGAAGACCGCCTCGAGGGCCTCGACGTCGTTGTAGGGGATGACGAGGGTCTCGGCGGCCATCTCCTTCGGCACGCCGGCGGAGTCGGGCAGCGCCAGGGTCGCGACGCCCGAGCCTGCGCTGACCAGCAGGGAGTCGACGTGGCCGTGGTAGTGCCCGGCGAACTTCACGACCAGGCTGCGGCCGGTGAACCCGCGGGCCAGCCGGATGGCGCTCATGGTCGCCTCGGTGCCGCTGGAGACCAGCCGCACCTGCTCGACGGGGTCGACCCGGGCGACGATCTCCTCCGCGAGCAGCACCTCGTTCTCGGAGGGGGTGCCGAACGAGAACCCGCGACCCACCGCCTCGCGGACCGCCTCGAGCACGCCCGGGTGGGCGTGGCCGAGGATCATCGGCCCCCAGCTGCAGACCAGGTCGACGTACTCGGTGCCGTCGACGTCGGTCAGGTAGGGGCCGCGGCCGCTCGCCATGAACCGGGGGGTGCCACCGACGGCGCGGAAGGCCCGCACCGGGGAGTTGACCCCGCCCGGGGTCACCGCCCTGGCCCGCGCGAGGAGGGCGGCGGATGCCGGGGCGTCGGTCGGGCTGGTCGCGTCAGTCGTCGGGTGCGTCACCACCCCATCCTCCCAGCCGGTGGTGCCGCCCCGGGGCGTCGGGGGTCGGGCCGGCGGCAGGTCGTTCGGAGGTTCGGGTCGGCGGCCCGCTCAGCACTCGTCGGGGGTGGTGGGGTCGGCGGCGTAGGCGTCGCGGACCGCCTGCATGGCCTCACCCAGCGCCGCGAACTGCCCGGGGGTGAGGATGTCGACCAGGTGGCGCCGCACGGAGGTGACGTGCACCTCGGCGAAGCCGGTGATCGCCTCGCGGCCGTCGTCGGTGAGCCGGAGCAGCACGCCGCGCCCGTCGTCCGGCGCGGGGGTGCGCTTGACCCAGCCGCGCCGCTCGAGGCGCGCGGCCGTGTGGGTGACCCGGCTGCGCGACTGCACGATCAGGCTGGCCAGCGCGGACATCCGCAGCTGCCCCATCGGCGCCTCGGAGAGCATCGAGAGCAGCTCGTACTCGGAGATCGAGATGCCCACCTCCTGCAGGTCGCGGTCGAGCGCCACGTCGAGCTCGCGGTTGGCCCGCAGGTAGGCGCGCCACGAGACCTGCTCGGCCTCGGTCAGCCACCGCACGTCCTCGCTCGCCATGGCACCCATCGTGGCACGTCAGCAGGGGTCCGCGAGCAGAGTTTCGGCCCGGCGGCCCGCCGGGTGTCCACGCTCACATCTCACATCCTGAGATCGGGGAATGGTCTCGATGCGCGGATTGGTTGAAGCGTCAACTAAGGTGTGATTAAACGGTCAACTACTTGGTCACCCTGAACCCCACACGAAGCAAGGAGAACGACATGACTGCCACCGCCACCCTGAACACCCTCACCGCCGGCACCTGGGCCATCGACCCGACGCACACCGAGGTGGGCTTCGTCGCCCGTCACCTCATGGTGAGCAAGGTCCGCGGCTCCTTCACCGACGTGTCCGGCACCGTCACGGTCGCCGAGGACGTGACCGACTCGGTCGCCAACGTCGTCATCAAGACCGCGTCCGTCAGCACCGGCACCGCCGACCGCGACGGCCACCTCAAGAGCGCCGACTTCTTCGACTCCGAGACCTACCCCGACATGACCTTCGTCTCCACCGGCTTCGACGGTGAGACCCTGACCGGCGACCTGACCATCAAGGACGTCACCAAGCCGGTCACCCTGGACGTCGAGTTCAACGGTGTCGCCACCGACCCGTGGGGCAACGAGAAGGCCGGCTTCGAGGCCACCGCCGACATCAACCGCACCGACTGGGGCCTCACCTGGAACGCGAACCTCGAGAAGGGCGGCGTCCTGGTCTCCGAGAAGATCAAGCTCGTCCTCGACGTGCAGCTCGCCAAGCAGGCCTGAGCCTCCTCACCGTCGCTCCGGACCCTCCGCCGGAGCAGCACCCGCCGCGGATCCTCCACCGCAGCCACGAGGCCGCCGCCCTCCCCACCAGGGGCAGGGCGGCGGCCTTCGTCGTGCCCGGCCCGGCGAATCCCTCGCCGTCGGATGCCGTGTGCGCGGGTCGCTCCGCCCGCTCGGACCACGTTCGGGTCGACCAAAGGTGCCGAAACCCGCGAAACCCCTGAATCCGGCGGGGCGCAGGCGACACCATGGACGCGAGCGAGAAGGGATCCCCATGGTGTTGCCGAGTGACGACCATGTCGTCCTGCGTCAGTGGCTGGCCGGCCGCGGCGTCGCCGCGAGCGAAGTGGCCGGCATCCTCGTCACCGGCGACCTCGACGCCCTGCTCCGCGTCGCCGGGTCGCTCCGGCGCCTGAGCGTCCAGGACCGGCAGTCGGTGGACGAGGCGCGGGCGATCGCGCACGAGAACCCGGTCTGGCCCGAGCTCGGCGACATCGGCACCGCCGCGTGCGAGCTGCGCGTGAGCGCGGTGCTCGAGCACGTGTGCGAGGCGCTCGACCACGCGGGCGTCCCAGCGAAGCCGTACGAGGGCCTGGGCGTGACGTGGGGCCACGAGCTGCTCGAGGCGAAGCTGGTGCTCTCCGACCTCGACCCCCTCTACGAGCGGATGGCCCGCGACGCGTCGGCGGGCAGCTTCTGACGCCGTGACGGGCCGGTCCCGCACCCGCCGCGAACGACGGCTGCGCCTGCAGACATGCAGTAGTGCCCTGGGACCCGCAGGGCCGTGCTCAGCCCACCGCTCTGACACTCCGGCTGCCTGTTCCACGGTGCACCTCGACTGGTCGCCGCCGCGACGTGACCCCCTCCAGCCGACCTCAGAGGCGGGCGGCGGCCTCGAGTGCGTAGTAGGTGAGGATGATCGACGCGCCCGCACGGCGGATGCCGGTCAGGCTCTCCATCATCACCCGGTCGCGGTCGATCCAGCCGCGCTGCGCGGCGGCCTCGATCTGCGAGTACTCCCCCGAGATCTGGTACGCCGCAACCGGAACCGGCGACAGGGACACCGCCGCCGCGATGATGTCGAGGTGCGGCCCGGCCGGCTTGACCATGACGATGTCGGCGCCCTCCTCGATGTCGAGCTCGAGCTCGCGCAGCGCCTCGGTGCCGTTGGCGGGGTCCTGCTGGTAGGTGGCGCGGTCGCCGACGAGCGAGGACTGCACGGCCTCGCGGAACGGCCCGTACAGCCCGGACGTGTACTTCGCGGCGTACGCGAGGATCACCGTGTCGGTGTACCCGGCGGCATCCAGCGCCTCCCGCACATAGCCGACCTGGCCGTCCATCATCCCGGACAACCCGAGCACCGGGGCGCCGGTGGCGGCCTGGGCCAGCGCCATCGAGGCGTAGCGGTCGAGGGTGGCGTCGTTGTCGACCGAGCCGTCGGCGGCGAGCACGCCGCAGTGGCCGTGGTCGGTGAACTCGTCGAGGCACAGGTCGGCCATCACGACCAGGTCGTCGCCGACCTCCTGCACCAGCCGGGCGAGTGCGACGTTGAGGATGCCGTCGGGGTCGTCGGCGCCGGACCCGCGGGCGTCCTTCGCGACCGGGACGCCGAAGACCATGATGCCGCCGAGCCCGGCCTCGACGCAGCGCCGCGCCTCGACCACGAGCGACTCGAGGGTGTGCTGCACGACCCCGGGCATCGCCGAGATGGCGACCGGCTCGGAGATGCCCTCACGCACGAACACCGGCAGCACGAGCTCGGCCGGGTGCAGCCGGGTCTCGGCCACGAGCCGCCGGATCGCCGGGCTCTGCCGCAGCCGCCGGGGCCGCGAGGTCGGGAAGCCGCCCACGCTCAGGTGGCCCGTCGGCGGCCGCCGGGGCGGCGCTGGCTGGGCCGCAGCACGGCCTCCCCCGCCTCCTGCGCCGCGAGCGCGAGGGAGCGCCCGTGGTCGGCGAGGGCGTCGACCAGGGCCTCGGCGGTCGGTTCCGGGGCGAGCACGTCGACCCGCAGGCCGTGCTCCTCGGCGGTCTTGGCCGTGGCGGGGCCGATGCACGCGACGACGGTCGTGGGGTGCGGCTTGCCGGCGATGCCGACCAGGTTGCGCAC
>DASSQL010000053.1:0-14995 GCA_035702525.1 Ornithinibacter sp.
GTGCCCATGATCTTCCACGCGACGGCTCCCATGGCCATGTCGGTCCTCCCGAGCGGGTTGTCTGCAGTCGAGCGCACGAGCGTGCGACGAGGTCGTGCTCACTGTAGTGCGCGGGGTTATGGTGGTGGAGTCCAACGACAGGGGAGCGCCCCACAGCGCTGAGAGTGCGGTTCGCCGCAGACCCTCGAACCTGATCCGGTTAGCACCGGCGAAGGGAGTCGGGAATCTCAGGTGCGTCGTCGGCACACCCGCGACCGCCGAGGTCGCGAGGTGCCGGGTGCCGCACCTCCTCGAGGTCCACATCACAAACCTCGGGAGCACCACATGGCAACACAGCTCACGGAGGCGCCGAACCGGCGCTCCATCACCGCGACCCGCCCGCTGATGGGCTGGCGCACCGTCGACATCCTCACCATCGCCTTCCTGGGAGCGGCCCTGGGCGTCGCGTTCTGGGGCTGGGGGGTGTTCTACAACGGGCCGGTCACTGCCCTGAAGATCGGCTACGCCCCGCTCATGGGCCTGTTCGTCGGCCCGTGGTTCCTCGCGGGCGTGGTCGGAGGCCTGGTCGTGCGCCGGCCCGGTGCGGCCCTGTTCTGCGAGGTCGTGGCCGCGCTGGTCTCGATGCTGCCGGGCACCGAGTGGGGCGCGACCGTGCTCGTCTCCGGCATCCTGCAGGGTCTGGGCGCCGAGCTGGCGTTCGCGATCCTGGGCTACTCGGCCTTCGGTGCCGCCGCGGCGGCGCTCGCCGGCGTGCTGTCGGCGCCGCTGGAGTGGGCCTTCGAGGTCGTGAAGTTCCCGGCCTCGTGGGCCGACGTGCCGGTGCTGTCGGTGCTCGCCGACGGCGGAGGCTGGTACGCCGAGTGGGTGCTGCGCGACAAGCTGGTCTACCTGGGCGCGATGGCGGTCTCGGGGGCGGTGCTCGCCGGGTTGGTCGGGTGGCTCCTCGTGCGGGCGCTGGCCAGGGCCGGTGCCCTGTCGGCCTTCCCTGCCGGCCAGGAGCACCGGGAGCACCACGCTGTCTGACGCCGTCGCCGCCACCTCGCGCGGGCGGGTCCAGGTCGACGGCCTCACCTGGCGGCCGTTCGGGCGCCGCGAGCCGGTGCTCAGCGACGTCTCGCTGACCCTGCGACCCGGCGAGCGGGTGCTGCTGGTCGGGCCGTCGGGGTCCGGCAAGTCGACGCTGCTGCGTGCCCTCGCCGGCCTGCTCGAGACCGTCGACGCCGGCGAGCTCACCGGCGCGGTGACCGTCGACGACGTGCCGCCCGGTGAGCGCCCGGGGGCCGTCGGGCTCGTGCTGCAGGAGCCCGGGTCCGGTGTGGTCGCGGCCTCGGTCGGGCGCGACGTCGCGTTCGGGCCGGAGAACGTCCGGATGCCGCGTGCGGCCATGGCCGGCGTCGTCACCGCGGCGCTGGGCTCGGTCGGGCTCGGTGACCTGCCGCTCGACACCCCGACGTCCGCGCTGTCCGGTGGGCAGACCCAGCGGCTGGCGCTCGCCGGGACCCTCGCGCTGGACCCCTCGGTCGTGCTGCTCGACGAACCGACGGCGATGCTCGACCCGGCGTCGGCGCAGGAGGTGCGCGACGCCGTCGCCACGCTGGCCCCGGGCCGGGGCCGGCCGCGGGGCGCTGCGGACTCCGCTGGCCCTTCCGCCGGGCGCCCCTCGCCGACGCTGGTCGTCGTCGAGCACGTGCTGGGGCCCTGGGTCGACCTGGTCGACCGCTTGGTGGTGCTGTCGGCGGACGGGCGGGTGGTGGCCGACGGGCCGGTGCGCGAGACCCTCGCGACCGAGCGCGACCGGCTGCTCGCCATGGGCATCTGGGTGCCGGGGGCGGGGCCACCCACCCCGATGACGGTCGACCCGGAGCTCGTGGCGCCGCGGTCGACCCGGAACACCGCCCGCCGGCGACTCGACAGTGCTGCGCCTGGGCTCAGCAGTGTCGAGTCGGTTGGTGCTGCTGCGGCTGAGCTCAGCACTGTCGAGTCGGTTGGTGCTGCTGCGGCCGAGCTCAGCACTGTCGAGTCGCCGGGAACCGCTTCCCTGGAGGCCGCTGCGTTCGCGGTCGAACGGACCACTCGGCTCGTCGACGGCACCGCGCGCACCCGTCGCGCCGCCGTGCTCGCCGACCCCCTCGTCGCCGCGCCGGGGACGTTGACCGCGTTGGTCGGGCCGAGCGGGTCGGGCAAGTCGACCGTGCTGCACGCCCTCGCCGGGTTCCTCGCACCGACCGATCTCCTTGCGGTCCAGGTGCGCCCGCCGATCACCGCGACCGCCACCCGGCCGGAACGCGCGACCGCCGCGACCCGGCCGACACCCGCGCCCGATGCTCCGGACGGCGTGCCACCCGCCACGCTCTCGGCGCCCGACCTGGCCCGCACCCTGGCATGGGTGCCCCAGTGGTCGAGCTCGACGATCGTCGCCCGCACCGTGCTCGACGAGGTGCTCACCACCGCGCGATCCCTCGAGCACGCGCAGGGCGGCGCAGCCGACGACAGCGCCGACGACAACGCCCGGGCCCCCGCGACCGACCGGGCCCACGCCCTGCTCGCGGCGCTCGGCCTGGCCCACCTGGAGGCCGCCGACCCGCGCGAGCTCTCGGGCGGCGAACAGCGCCGGCTCGCCGTGGCCGCGGCCCTGCACCACGGCCCGCCGGTGCTGCTGGCCGACGAGCCGACCGTCGGCCAGGACCGCGGCACCTGGGCGGCCGTGGTCGGGCTCGTCGCGGCCTACCGGGAGGCCGGCGGCGCGGTCGTCACCGCCACCCACGACGCCCACGTCGTCGACCGGGCCACGCACGTGCACCACCTGTCCGCACCGCCCGAACCCGCCGAGCCCGTGCCCACCGGCGTGCCGCTGGTCGCCCGCTGCGGCCCCCTTGCCCTCCTCACGACCGCCCTGCTCGCCGTGCCCGCCGGGGTGCTCTCACCGCACTGGACCACCAGCCTCGCCGTGCTCGCCACCCAGCTGCTGCTCGCCGTGGTCGGCCTCTGGGCCCCCGGTGCGGGCGGCGGTGGCGCGGCCCGATCCCGCCGGGTCGCGGCGCGGATGGTCCCGGGTCTCGTGGCCGCCCTGTCGGTCGGCTGGTCCACCTGGTTCCTCGCCGGTCGCGACCTCGACCCGGCGCTCACCGTCGGCCTGCGGGTGCTGGTGATCGTGCTGCCCTCGGCCGTGCTCATCCCCTGGATCGACCCGGACGGCCTCGGCGACGCCCTCGCCCAACGGCTGCGGCTGCCCGACCGTCCGGTCGTCGCCACGTCGGCCGCCCTCCAGCGCGTTCACGGCTTCGGCGAGATCTGGCGCGAGCTCGGCCGGGCCCGCAGGGTTCGTGGCCTCGGGGTGTCGTGGTGGTCGCCGCGCACGGTGGTCGCACACCTCGGGGCACTGACGATGGGGCTGCTGGTGCGCACCCTGCGCGCCGCCGCCGACCTCGCCGTCGCCATGGACGCCCGCGGGTTCGCCACGGCGGTCGCCCGCTCGTGGTGGATGCCGGCGCCGTGGCGCCCACGCGACACCCTCCTCGTCGCGCTGGGCACCCTGCCGCTCGTGGTGGCGGTCGTCGCCCGCTGAGCCGCACGGCATCCGGCATCCACCCGTGGGCGGGTCGACAGCCGTACTCCTCCGTGACCGGGTACAACAGGGCGCGACGCAGGAGGTGGGGATGGCCGACCGGGAGGCCTTCGACGCGTACGTGCGCGAGCGGTGGGTGCCGTTGCTGCGCACCGCGACCCTGCTCACCGGCGACCGCCACGCCGCCGAGGACCTGGTGCAGGAGACCCTCGTGCGGGCCGCCCAGCACTGGGCCCGGGTCGAGCCCGCCACGGCCGACGCCTACGTGCGCCGCATCCTGTACACCCGCTCGGTCGACGCCTGGCGCTGGCGCCGGCACCAGCCCGACCCGGTCGACGTCGCGTCGCACCCCGAGCCGGCGGGTGCGGTGACGGACTCCCCGGATGCCGTCGCGGCTCGCCTCACGCTCGCCGAGGCGCTGACCCGGCTCACCCCGCGACAACGGGCCGTGCTCGTGGCGCGGTTCTTCGAGGACCGCACCGAGGTCGACGCAGCGCGGGTTCTCGGTTGCTCGGTGAGCACCGTGAAGTCGCAGACCCGCCACGCCCTCGAGCGGCTGCGGGTGCTGGCGCCCGAGCTCGCCGCCACCTTCGGCCGAGAGGAGACCGTCCGATGAGCCCCGAGACCCTCGGCAGCGCCCTGCGTGACCTCGTCGACGACGTCGAGGCCGGTTCGGCCCCGCCCGACACCACCGTCCTGTGGGCCGGTGGCCGTCGACGCCGGCGCACGGCCCGGCTCGTGCCACTGCTCGCCGCGGCGTGCGTGGCCGCCCTCGTCGGCTTGCTCGTGTGGCCCGGAGGCGCGCCACGAGCCTCGGTTCCCGCCGTCGGCGTCGACGACACGGGGGCCGTGCGGCTCACCGCGTACCCGTCCGCGATCCCCAAGCCGCCGTTCATCGGCACCCCCGGTCGCCCCGGGCTGACAGCGGCGGTGCTGACCGAGGAGTCCGACCCGAACCGGCTGTACGCCGTCTCCCCTGGCGGTCACGTCACCCGGCTGGGGTTGCCGGAGGCACCGCTGGGCTACGCCGCTCTCCCGTCGCTCTCCCCGGACGGGCGGTGGGTCGCCCGGGGCTTCGTGCTCACCGACCTCCTGCGCGGGGTCACCCTGCCCTCGCCGGCGGCGCGCCAGGGCCTCTCATCGACGCGCATGCCGTCGGAACAGCCGGCGTGGTGGTCGCCCGACTCCCGTCGGGCCTACGTCGACTCGACCAACCAGGGCGAGATCACGTCCAGCGGGCTCGTCGTGGCGACCGACGGCACGCTCACCGAGGCGCCACTGCTCGGCGGCGGCCGCATCCCCGTCGTCGCCGGCTGGCTCGACGACGACACCGTGCTCGCCTTCGTCGACGTCGGGGAGCCGGGGTCGGTGCGCCTCGAGGGCCGTACCTGGCGGGTGGGGGATCCGAGCTGGGAGGTCTCGGCCCCCGACGTCGAGCCGAACGCCGACGGGGAGGTCGCCGACGAGAGCGGCATCGTGCGGGCCGCGCTGTCGCCCGACCGCACCCGGGTGCTGGTCACGGAAGCCCTCACCGACGCCGCGACGAGCCAGGTGGCGAACACCCGCGCCACGATCCACGACGCACGGACCGGCGCGAACGTCGGGATGTCCGAACCGGGGGTGTCAGGGGTCGGGACGACGGCTCCTGCCGTCACCTCGGTCACCTGGGACGGCTGGAGGTGCCGGCCGGCCTGGCGGGCCGGCTCCCCGCTCATCACGGACCGCACCATCCGCACCATGACACCCCTGGTCGAAGGGGGGCCGGTGCAGGTGTCGACCCGGTACGCCCAGCCGTGCGTCGCGTTCGCCGGCGACGAGCTGCTGGGCGTCCCGACCGCGGACCCCGCGCAGGTCTGGAGGGAGCACCTGTGGGTCTGGGGTGGCCGCCTGCTCGTCCTCCTGAGCCTGGTCGGGCTCGTCCGGTGGTTCACCCGGCGGCGCGGTTGGCGCGCGGGCTCCGCGGCACCCGGCCCGCCGTTCCTCCCGTCGCGCGGCTGACGGCGTGCCGGGTGACCTGAGGCACAGGGGTGCGACGTCGGAGGACGGGGATTGCCCGGCACCCGCCGTGAGTGGCTGGTGAGGCTTCGACAGCGGGTGCTGGGTTTCGGGAGCGTCGGTGGCGGACGGCATACTGGTGGATCGTGTCCGCCACCCCCGTGATCGAGCCCTCCGCGGCGGTCCGCATCCCCCGCGAGCTGTGGGTGCTCGTGGCGGCGGCGTTCGTCATCGCCCTGGGGTTCGGGCTGATCCTGCCGGTGCTGCCGCAGTTCGCGCAGAGCTTCGGCGTGGGGGCCACGGCCAGCTCGATCGTGGTCAGCGCCTTCGCGTTCTTCCGGCTGCTGTTCGCCCCGGCGGGCGGGCGGCTGATCGCGAGGTACGGGGAGCGGCCGATCTACCTCGCGGGCCTGGTCATCGTCGCGATCTCGACCGGCGCCACCGCCTTCGCGCACACCTACTGGCAGCTGCTGCTCTACCGGGGCCTGGGCGGCATCGGGTCGGTCATGTTCACCGTGTCGGCGGTCGCCCTCATCGTGCGCCTGGCCCCGCCGGCGATCCGGGCGCGCATCTCGTCGGTCTACGCGTCGGCGTTCCTGTTCGGCGGCATCCTGGGCCCGGTCGTGGGTGGACTGCTCGGCAACCTCGGGCTGCGCGTGCCCTTCCTCGTGTACGCCGTGGCCCTGCTCGTCGCCGCGTCGCTCGTCGCGATCTTCATCAGCGGGTCGGCGCTGCGGCCGGCCGAGGGCGCACCCGTGCTGCCGGTGCTGGCCGTGCGCGAGGCGTGGCGCGACGTCGCCTACCGCGCCTCGATCGGGTCGGCCTTCGCCAACGGGTGGGCCAACTTCGGCGTGCGCAACGCGATCCTGCCGCTGTTCGCGGCGGTCGTCATCGGGAAGGAGCCGTGGGTCGCCGGCACGGCACTGGCCGTCTTCGCCGCCGGCAACGCCGTCGGGCTCACCGTGTCGGGGCGGCTGTCCGACCGCGTCGGGCGCCGCCCGTTCATCGTCGGCGGCCTGGTCATCAGCGGTCTGGCGACCATCGTCACCGGGTTCGCGTCCGACCTGCCGGTGCTCGTGGCGCTGTCGGTCGTCGCCGGGGTCGGAGCCGGCATGCTCAACCCGGCCCAGCAGGCCGCGCTGGCCGACATCGTGGGCCGCGAGCGCAACGGCGGCCCGGCCCTGGCCACCTTCCAGATGTCGGCCGACAGCGGCGCCATCGTCGGCCCGATCCTGGCCGGCCTGCTCATCGACCACGGCAGCTACCCGCTGGCGTTCGGCATCACCGGGCTGATCACCCTGCTGGCCGTCATCCCGTGGCTGTTCGCCCGCGAGACCCACGACGTGCGGCACGGGGCACCCACCCCGCAGGCGCCCGCGGGCTCCGACGTCGACATCGAGGCGACGATCACCGAGCGGTCCCGCGAGGCCTGACGCCACGCAGGATGCCGGCCGGTCAGCTCGCGCTGGAGGGGCGGGCCAGGGCGTCCCGCACCGAGGTCTCGACCGGGCCGAGCACCGGGTCGCGCCCGGAGACCACGTCGAGCACCGCCTTGGCGTCGGCGAGCTTCTCGCGACGCGCACCGGCGGCCCACTGCGCGGGGTACGACCGGGCGGTCCAGTCGCCGACGCCCTCGGCGTCCAGCCCGACCGCCCGGCAGGTCGTCACCGCGCGCGGCAGGTGGTAGCCCTGCGACACCACCAGCACCTGCTCGACGCCGAAGACGCGCTTGGCGCGGGTGCACGAGTCGTAGGTGTCACGGCCCGCGAAGTCGCGCACCACGGCATCCGCGGGCACCCCGTGCGCCGCGAGCCAGTCGCGCATGGCGGTCGGCTCGTCGTAGTTCGCGACCCGGTTGTCGCCGGAGACGAGGATGACGCGCGTCCGCCCGGTGGTGTAGAGGTCACGGGCCACCTCGAGGCGGCCGGCCAGGAACGCCGAGGGGCTGCCGTCGGGGTTCAGCCCGGCACCGAGCACCAGGGTCACCGGAGCGCTCGGGGCGTCGTCGACGGTGTGCACGTGGCCGCGCGACGCCACGCTCACCCAGGCCCACGGACCCAGGGCGACGGCGGCGACCAGGACGAGTGCACCGACCCCGGTGAGCAGCAGGCGCAGACGCCGGCTGCGGCGTGGCCCTGTGCCGGAGGAGGTCTCGGTGCTGGTGGTCACGGTCGCAGGCTAGCCGGGCGCCCCGGCCGGCACGGGGAACCGCGAGGGGGGCGGGCCGCGTTGACCATGGGCCGCCTGCACCCGGGCGACCGACCCACCACCTCGGAGGTCACCATCACCGCCACCACCGCCACCGTGCCCGCCCTCGCCGTCCTCGACCGCCAGGTCGACACCCTGCTCGGCCTCGGCTACCCCGCCCTCGCCGGTCTCACCCCCACCGATTTCACCGACCGCCTCGCTCCGCTGCGCGCGGTGGCCGCCGCCCTGGGCGACCTGCCCGAGGAGGACGAGCCCGGCCACGCGTCGCTGGTGCTCGTCATGACCCGTGAGCTCGTCGACCCCGCGAGCACGGTGCCGCTGCTGCGGCTCGCCCCGAAGGGCACGCTGCCCGGCGTCGTCGACCGCAACCACGGCGAGGCCGGCCTGCAGCCCTACCGCCCCATCGAGCAGGTCGAGCTCCCGGGTCCGCCGGCCTACCTGCTGCTCGACGTCGACCGCGGCGAGGAGTTCCGGGGCGTCCGACCCGAGGAGGCCCTGCCGGTCGTCCTCGGCCGCGGTCGCACCCCGCTCACGATCGAGGAGGGCATCGCCGTCGTCACGCACGCCCCGGCGCTGCTCGAGAAGAACCGCTGCTTCATGCTGTCCGGGTCACGCCGCGGCGACCGCCGGGTGCCGGCGATGTGGATCTCGGCCCGGGCACCCAAGCTCGGCTGGTGCTGGGACGGCAACCCGCACGACTGGCTCGGCGTCGCCTCCGCCGGCTCGCGGCTCGCCTGAGGTCAGGTGCCGGCGCGGGCGGCCGCCGACGGAGCAGCCGCCCGCCCCACCTCGGCCTGGGGGCGCACGAGCAGGGCGAGCGTGGCCGCCGTGCACGCGAGCACCGACCCGATGGCGACCGGTGACACCCACGTGGTGCCGGGGATGCCGGCATCCGCCTGGAAACCGCCGACGGCCCACAGCACGGCGAGGTACACGGCGCCGCTCGCGTTGATCGCCACGGCGAGCACCGCACCCCACGGCTCGCGCCGCCAGAGCAGGACGCCGGCGACGACGAACACCGGCGCGAGCAGCGACAGGTCGATGGCGTAGACGAGGTGCACGGCCGACGGCGGCATCACGTTCGCGGGCAGGTCGCCGGTGGCCGCGAAGCGCAGCGACAGGCCGCCCCACGCCGCGATGAGCGCCGCACCCACGACGGTGGTGAAGGCGGCCACGACCCGCGCCCGGGTGCCGCCCGCCACGCCGCGGGCGGCCCGCCCGGCGTCGAGGCTCGTGGCCAGCATGAGCAGCCCGCCGATCGAGGCGACCAGGGCGCCGACGTGCAGCAGGAACGCCGAGCTGAAGGCCGCCCCGAACGAGTAGTAGGCGTAGTTGTAGACGCCGTAGTGCAGCATCCCCAGCCAGACCAGCACCGAGGCGCTGCTCTCGCGCCGTCGGCTGGCCAGCATCGCGACGGCGAGCACCGGAGCGGCCACCAGCAGGGTGACCAGGTCGTTGCCGCGGAACGCCGCGACCGCCCACGGCTGCTCCGGGTAGAGGCCGGTGTCGGCCAACCCGAGCGCGGCCTGCACGACCATCAGCGACAGCACCACCGCGGAGAGGGCCCACGCCGCGGTGAGCCGGGGCCCGGGTCGCAGGATGGTGCTGGGTGCGGGGTGGGCAGGCATCGGGGTGCTCCTGGATGAGGGCGCGGCCTCACCGGTCCGGCGCAGCCGTCACCACCTCGACGCTAGCCCCGACAGGCTGCCCGGATGCCGCGGGAGTAGCCACTCTCACAGCGGATGCCGCGGGGTCAGCCGGCGACCTCGACGACCTTCTTGGGCATGAACGCCGCGGCGACCACCAGGGTCAGGGCCACCACGAACGAGGCGAGGAACACCGCGTGGATCGCGGGGTCGAGCACCCCGCCGGGCAGCGACTCCAGGCTGGTCGGCTCCGACCCGAGCCGGTTGCGCACCACGGTGTTGGCGATCGCGCCGAACGCGGCCACCCCGACGGCCGAGCCGATCGAGCGGGCGAACAGCGTCGCGCCGGTGGCGACCCCGCGGCGCTCCCAGCCGACCGACGACTGGGCCGCCACGATGGCCGGGCTGGCGACGAAGCCGAAGCCCAGGCCCATGACGAAGTTCGGGGCCGCGAGGTGCAGCACCGAGCTCGACGCATCGACGGTGAGCAGCAGCGCGGCGCCGGCCAGCGCGATGACCGAGCCGATCAGCATCGTGGTCCGGAAGCCGAACCGGAGGTACAGCCGCCCCGACGTGGCCGCGGCGATCGGCCAGCCGATGGTCATCGCCGCGAGGGCGAACCCGGCGACGATCGCTCCGGTGCCGAGCACCCCCTGGGCGAAGAGCGGCACGTACGACGTCAGCCCGAGCAGCAGCACGCCGACGACGAGCGAGGTGCCCATGGCCGCGCCGACCACCCGGTGCCGGAACACCCACAGCGGCAGCACCGGCTCGGCCGCGCGCCGCTCGACGAGCACGAAGGCCACGAGCACCAGCAGCGACCCGACGAGCAGGCCGATGCTGACCGGTGAGGCCCAGCTCCACACGACGCCGCCCTCCAGCAGGGCCACGAGCAGCGCCACCGTGCCCACGAGCATGAGCACCGTGCCGAGCACGTCGACCTTGGGCCGCGGCCGCTCGGGGTCGCGCGCCCGCGGCTGCTCGTCGAACTTGCGCCACAGCATCCAGGCCGCGAGGGCGCCCAGCGGGAGGTTGACCAGGAAGATCCAGCGCCACGACGCGTAGTCGGCGAACGCGCCGCCGAGGGTCGGGCCGACCAGCGACGAGATCGCCCAGACCGCCGCGATGTAGCCCTGCACGGTGGCCCGCTCGGCCACGGAGTAGATGTCGCCGACGATCGTCATGCCCACGGGCTGCACGGCGCCGGCCCCCAGTCCCTGCAGCGCCCGGAACGCGATCAGGCTGCCCATCGACCAGGACAGCCCGCACAGCAGCGACCCGGCGAGGAACAGCGCCACGCCGAGCAACATGACCGGCTTGCGCCCGACGAGGTCGGAGACCTTGCCGTAGATCGGCACCGACACGGCCTGCGCGAGGAGGTACACCGAGAACAGCCACGGGAACTGGCTGAGCCCGCCGAGGTCGCGCACCACTGCGGGCACGGCGGCCGCGAGGATGGTCGCGTCGATCGCCACGAGGCCGGTGCTCAGCATCACGGCCAGCAGGACCGGCCCCCGCTCGCTGCGCAGGCCGACACTGGCGCGGCTGACTCTGGTGCCCGCGGAGGTCGTCACCTCACGACCAACCCCCACCCCGCGGTGGGCATTCCGACCCTCGACAGGCGGATGCCGGGTGTCACCAGCTGGTCTCCACGCACGCGCGGGCGCTGCGTGGCTCGACCTGGATGGTGGCGTGCTCGATCGCGAACCGCTCGCGCAGCACGCCGGCCGCGTCGGTGAGCACCACGGTCGGGTCGGCCCCGTCGTCGCAGACGAGGTGCACGGTCGCGACGTGCATACCGGACGTCAGGGTCCACAGGTGCAGGTCGTGCACGCCGACGACGGCCCGGACACCCCGCAGCGCGGCCTCCGCCTCGGCGGGGACGATGCCGGCCGGAGCGTGCTGGCCGAGCACCGCGAGCACCTCGCGGCCGAGCAGGACGGCACGCACCGCGACGAACACCGCGATGGCCAGGGCGATGACGGTGTCCCAGACCGACGACCCGGTCGCGGCCACGAGCAGCCCGGCGACGATCACGCCGACCGATCCGACCGTGTCGGCGACCACCTCGAGGTACGCGCCCTTGACGTTGAGGCTCTCGCCGGCGCCGCCGCGCAGCAGCACCAGTGCCACGAGGTTCACGACCAGTCCGAGGACGCCGACGACGAGCATCGCGCCCGTCGCCACGTCCGGCTCGTCGCCGATCCGGCCGATGGCGGCGACCACGATGTAGACGGCCACGCCGAGCATGAGCAGCACGGCAAGCCCCGACGCGAACACCTCCGCGCGGTACGAGCCGAAGGTGCGCCTGCCGGTCGTGTCGGGCCGGCCCGCGATCCGGGTCGCGACGAGCGCGGCGCCGAGGGCCACGACGTCGGCGGCCATGTGCCCGGCGTCGCTGAGCAGGGCCAGCGAGCCGCTGAGCAGCGCCGAGAACAGCTCGACGACGAAGAAGGCGGCGATCAGCGCGAACGCGACGCGCAACCGCCACCGGTGGGTGGCGCCGGCGTTCGGGTTCCCGTGGCCGTGGCCTCCGCTCACTGCCGTCACCTCCTGCCGGGCGCGGGTGCGATCCGTACGGGACGACGCTACCCGGCGGCCGTGGAGGCGTCCGGCATACAGTGCCCTCCATGCCCGGGTCGCAGCCCTCCACGGAGACCACCGCCGCCGAACGCCGGGTGCTCGACGCCCTCGACGAGGCCGCGCTGGTCGCGACCCTCGTCGAGCTGGTCCGCGTGCCGAGCGTCACCGGCACCGACGCCGAGAGCGAGCTGCAGCACACCGTGGCCCGCTGGTTCGAGGAGGCCGGCCTGGAGGTCGACCTCTGGTCGCTCGACCTCGACGACCTGCGTGCCGACCCCGACTTCCCCGGCACCGAGGCCCCACGGCTCGAGGGGCACGGTCTGGTGGGCACGGCATCCGGTGTGGGCGAACCGGCCCTCGTGCTCCAGGGTCACGTCGACGTGGTGCCGGTCGGCGACCTCGCGAACTGGCCTGGTGCCGAGCCCTTCTCGGCGCAGATCTCGAACGGCGTGCTGCACGGCAGGGGCGCCTGCGACATGAAGGCCGGCATGGCCGTGAACCTCGCCGTCGCCCGGGCCCTGCACCGCTCCGGCGTGCACACCGAGCGCCGGCTGGCCCTGCACAGCGTGGTCAGCGAGGAGGACGGCGGCCTCGGGGCGTTCGCCACGCTGCGACGCGGGCACGGCGGCGAGGTGGCCGTCATCACCGAGCCGACGAGTGGGCGCCTGGTGACCGCGAACGCCGGCGCCCTCACCTTCCGCATCGAGGTCACCGGTCGCGCCGCGCACGGCAGCACCCGGCAGGAGGGCGTCTCGGCGCTCGAGGCCTTCTGGCCGGTGCACCTCGCCCTGCGCGAGCTCGAGGCGCGCCGCAACGCCGACCCGCACCCCCTGTTCGGCGACAACCCGCTGCCGTACGGCATCTCGGTCGGCACGGTGCGCACGGGTGACTGGGCCAGCTCGGTGCCCGACCTGCTCGTCGCCGAGGGCCGGATGGGCGTGGTGCTGGGTGAGGACCCGGCTCTCGCCCGTGCCGCGTTCGAGGATGCCGTCGCGGCGGCCGCCGCTGCCGACCCCTGGCTGCGCGACCACGAGCCGCGTGTGACCTGGCCCGGAGGGCAGTTCGCCTCGGGACGGCTCCCCGAGGGGCACGCGCTGGTCGACGAGGTCGCCGACGCGGTGGAGGTGGTCAGCGGTCGGCGACCCCGGGAGGCCGCCGCGCCCTACGGCTCGGACCTGCGGCTCTACGCCGGGGTCGGCGGCATCCCCACGCTGCACTACGGACCGGGTGACGTGCGGCTCGCGCACGCACCGCGCGAGTCGGTGCCCGTCGCCGAGGTGGTGCAGGTGGCCCGGGCGCTGGCCCTGGTGGCCGCGCGCCGGCTCGGCGCCCACTGACCCCCGCCCCCGAGGGGGTGGCTCCGATCGGCCACCCTCGGTCAGTCGGCCAGGTCCAGGGCGTCGTCGGGCGCGAGCGGGTGCAGGTCGACGAGCCCCTCGGCCACGACGACCGCGGTGTCGCCGCGGGCCAGCCGGAAGTCGGTCGGCGGGTTCGTCAGGGTGCGGCCGTCGCGCGTCACCGCGAGGAGGGTCGCGTTGTGCTCACGGCGCAGGCGGCTGGAGAGGTCCTCGAGGTCGAGGTCCGCGTAGTCGTCGGGAAGGGCGACGCGGTACAGCTCGGACCCGTCGCCCCCGGACACCATGTCGGTGACGAGCACCGCGAGCCCGGGGTAGAGCGCCGTGCGGGCCAGCAGCCGCGAGGCGAGCTGCGAGGTCACCAGGATCTCGTCCGCGTGCGCCCGCCGCACGTGCTCGACGTGCTTGGGGTTGTTCACCTCGACGACGGTGCGCACGTGGGGGGCCATCGTCTCGATCGCGAGCACGGTGAGGATCGAGCGCATGTCGGCCTCGTTCGACCCGTCCGCCGGGCAGATGATCGCCGCCGCCGCGTCGAGGATGCCGGCCCGCTCCAGGTCCGACGAGCTCGTGGTGTCGCCACGCACGAAGTAGACGTCGGACTCGGCGGGGCTGCGCTCGCTCTCGTGGAGGAGGACCACCCGCGCGTTGAACTCGTCGCCCTTCAGCTCGTCGATGAGCTCACGGGCGGTGGAGTTCCACCCGCACACGACGATGTGGTCCGAGTAGCCGCTGGCACCCATGCCCTGGCCCTCCTTCAGGAGGAAGTCGATGACGAAGCCGACGATCGCGGCGGTGAGGGTCGCGACGATCGCGACCCCGAAGAAGGCCAGCAGCCAGCCGATGACGTAGCCACCGGGGCTGGTGACGTACGAGGAGTCCCCCGAGCCGATGACGGTGGTGACCGACCAGTACCCGGAACCCACCAGTCCCCGGAGCGAGCGCTTCTCGGGCTCGAGCACGGTGACGAGGAACGCGGAGGCGGACACGATGACGACGAGCGCGATGACCAGCGTGCGGAAGAAGTGGAAGTCCAGACCGGCCTGGATCCGGTTCACGTGGAACGACACCCGACGGATGATGGGCAGCTCGCGTACCGCCCGGAACGGCCATCGGAGGATCCGTGCCACACCGGCGCGGACGTGTCTCACCGGAAGACCTTCGGCCGGAGCGCCATCGGCACAGTGTGGAGGTGAGCCGGTTGCCACGACAAGAGGGTGCCCGGGGCTGCCGGGATCGGCGCGCGGTGGGCACAATGCCGGGATGGCCTTGTTGCGCTACACCGTGATCACCTCCCTCGACGGCTACGTCAACGACGAGGACGGCGGGTTCTCGTGGGCCGAACCGTCCGACGAGCTGCACGAGGTGGTCAACACCCACGAGCGCGAGGTCGGGACCTACCTGATCGGCCGGCGGCTGTACGAGACGATGCGCTACTGGGAGACCGCCCCCGGCGACGTGCCCGGCCCGATGGGCGAGTACGCCCGGATCTGGCGGGCGGCCGACAAGGTCGTCTACTCCACCAGCCTCGACGACGTGACGACGGCCCGCACCCGGCTCGCCGCGTCGTTCGACCCCGCCGAGGTCGCGGCCCTGAAGGCCACGAGCGTGCTCGACGTCAGCATCGGCGGCCCGACCCTCGC
>DASSQL010000054.1:0-3215 GCA_035702525.1 Ornithinibacter sp.
GTCGGACAGGCCGCCGTAGCCGCGCTCGTCGTAGAAGAGCGGCTCGCCGTTCTTCCACAGCGACTGGTGGGTGTGCATGCCCGAGCCGTTGTCGCCGAAGATCGGCTTCGGCATGAAGGTGGCGGTCTTGCCCTGCTCCCACACGGTGTTCTTGACGACGTACTTGAACTTCATCATGTCGTCGCCGGACTGCAGCAGCGTGTTGAAGCGGTAGTTGATCTCCTGCTGGCCCGCGGTGCCGACCTCGTGGTGGCTGCGCTCGACGAGCAGGCCGACGTCGGCGAGGTTCAGGCAGATCTTGTCGCGGGTGTCGGCGAAGTGGTCGACCGGCGGCACGGGGAAGTAGCCGCCCTTGTAGCGGGTCTTGTAGCCGCGGTTGCCGCCCTCCTCGACGCGCCCGGTGTTCCAGGCCGCCTCGACGGAGTCGATGAAGTAGTAGCTGGCGTTCTGCTTGGTCTCGAAGCGCACGTCGTCGAAGACGTAGAACTCGGCCTCGGCACCGAAATACGCGGTGTCGGCGATGCCGGTCGACGCCAGGTAGGCCTCGGCCTTGGCCGCGATGTTGCGCGGGTCGCGGCTGTAGGGCTCCCCGGTGAACGGGTCGACGATCGAGAAGTTCATGATGAGCGTCTTCTCGACCCGGAACGGGTCGAGGTAGGCGCTCTTGGGGTCGGGCACGAGCTTCATGTCGGACTCGTGGATGGCCTGGAAGCCACGGATCGACGAGCCGTCGAACATCTGGCCGTTCGTGAAGAAGTCGATGTCGACCGTCTGCGCGGGCACGTTGAAGTGCTGCATGACGCCGGGCAGGTCGCAGAACCGGATGTCGACGAACTTGACGTCCTCTGCCTTGATGAAGTCGAGGACCTCTTCAGCGGAGCTGAACACTATGAACCTCCTGGTTCGGGACAAGGGGCTATGGAAGCCAGCCCTGGGGCTTTGACGAGACTCTAGGGAGAAGCCGTTTCCCGACCGTGACCCGTGTGTTTCGCCGGTGTAACGCAGCCCACCGTATCGGTAGGTGAGACGCGTCGCCCGACAGGCGGACGCCAGGTGAGACGGCATCCGCTGTCTCGTCGGTCACCCGGCCGCACCGGCCGCCGACCGGGGTGGGGGGCGCGCGGCATACAGTGTCGTGGTGCCAGCGCCCGCCGACCCCGCACCCACCGACCCCGGGATGCCGTCCGCCTCCACCCCCGGAGCCGCCGGCCCCGACGGTGGCCCGCAGACCCCCACGTTCCTGCGCCGCTTCGGCGCCCTGCTCGTCGACTGGGTGATCGCGCAGGCCATCGTGGTGCTGCTGCTGCGCATCGACACCACGGCCGGGGGTACGCCGGCGCTCGCCCCACTGGGAGTGTTCGCGCTCTACACCGTGCTGCTGGTCTCGTTCGCCGGGGGAGCCACCCTGGGCCACCGGCTGTTCGGCCTGCAGGTGTGGAAGGTGAGGTCGGGCGTGTGGCCGCTGCAGGTCGTCATCCGCACGCTGCTGCTCTGCCTCGTGGTGCCGGCGGTGCTCACCTCGCGTGACGGGCGCGGCTTCCACGACGTCGCGGCCGGCACCCGCATCGTCCGGCCCTGAGCGCAGGCACCACCCACACACGCAGCACGACGAAGGGCCCCGGCGCCGAGGCACCGGGGTCCTGTCACGTGCGGGTCACTTGCCGCGCATCGCCTTGCGGTCGACGCGGGCGCGGGTGGGGTCGATGCCCTTGGGGATCGGGGGCTTCATGCCGCCGAGCGACTTCAGCCGCTTGTTGACGACCGAGGTCTCCTCCTTGGTCAGCACCGGGCGCATCCGGGTGAGCTTGCTCGAGACCTTCTTGATCGGCACCTGGCCCTCGCCCTCGCCGACCACCCAGAGGTGCACCGGCACACCGGGGGCGACCCGGCTGACCTTCTTCTCCTCCTGCTTGAGCAGCTTGGTCACCCGAGCGGGCGGGCCCTCGCCGATCAGCACGACGCCGGGGCGGCCCAGCGCGCGGAACACCATCGCGGCGTCGACCATGTCGCTGGCGCGGGTGCCGCGGGCACCCTCGATGGCGACCGGCTCCTGGCCGGCGTACCAGCCGCGCTTGCCCAGCCCGGTCAGGGTGGCTCCGGCTGCGCCGGGCTGGCCCTCGAGCGCGCGGTACATCGCGGTGTTGCCGCGGCGGTTCATGATGATGACGGCCACGAGCAGGCCGGCGGTCAGGCCCATCAGCACGCCGTAGAAGCGCCAGAACCCGCCGAGCGCGAAGCCGATGGCGATGACGACGACGGCCGTGCCGAGCCCGCCGCCCGCCATCCACCACCCGAGCTTGGGGTCGAGGTTCTTGATCGCGGTGTACGCCTGGCGGATCTGGGCGATGCGGCCGGTCTTGGCTTCGGGCTGGTCGGACACGGGAGGTCGAGCTCCTGGATCAGTGGGGCAGGGCCCGGGGGATGCCGCGGGCTGAGGTGATCAGGATACGGTGCGGGCCGCGCGGGCCACCAACGACGCGGCCTCCTGGCGCGCGGGGTCGGCCGTGGCCGCCGCGAGGTGCGCGAGGTGCTCGGGGATCGGACGGCCCCAGCGGTTCATCGCGGTGGCCCAGAGCCGCCCGGCGCGGTACGAGCTGCGCACCAGCGGGCCGGCCATGACGCCCTTGAAGCCGACGTCCTGAGCGACCTCGGACCAGTGCACGAACTCCTCCGGCTTGACCCACCGGTCGATCGGGTGGTGCTTGGGGGAGGGCCGCAGGTACTGGGTGATGGTGAGGATGTCGCAACCGGCGTCGTGCAGGTCGCGGATCGCGGCCTCGATCTCGTGGTCCTCCTCGCCCATGCCCAGGATGAGGTTGGACTTGGTGACCAGCTCGGCCTCGCGAGCCATGGTGAGCACCCGCAGCGACTTGTCGTAGGTGAACGCCGGGCGGATCCGCTTGAAGATGCGCGGCACGGTCTCGAGGTTGTGCGCGAACACCTCGGGTCGGGCGTCGAAGACCTGGCCGACCAGCTCGGGCACGGCACCGAAGTCGGGCGGGAGGATCTCGACGCCGGTGTTCGGGTTGAGCGCGTGGATCTGGCGGATCGTCTCGGCGTAGAGCCCGGCGGCACCGTCGGGGCGGTCGTCGCGGGCCACCCCGGTGACGGTGGAGTAGCGCAGGCCCATCGAGCGCACCGACTCGGCGACCCGGCGGGGCTCGTCGAGGTCGAGCGGCTGCGGCCGGCCGGTGGCGATGTCGCAGAAGTCGCAG
>DASSQL010000055.1:0-3190 GCA_035702525.1 Ornithinibacter sp.
GTCGCCATCGGGTCGAGCGTGCCGGCGTGCCCCACCTTGCGGGTCGCGCACAGCCGGCGGGCCCGCGCGACGACGTCGTGGCTGGTCCAGCCCGGCGGTTTGTCGACGACGAGGATGCCGTCGGGCGTGGGGTGGGTGCCCGTCGGGTCAGGCCTCGGCACCCGCGCCCTCGTCCTCGTCCTCGCGGTCCTTCTTGTACGGGTCGGCCTCGCCGGCGTGCACGGCTCCGGCCGCGGCGGCCGCCACGGCGGCGTCGCGCTCGCGGGCCTCGCGCAGGAGGTCCTCGAGGTGGGCGGCGGTCTCGGGGATGGCGTCGGCGATGAACTCCAGGCTCGGTGTGAGCCGGATGCCGAGCTGCTTGCCGACGAACGAGCGCAGCTTGCCCTTGTTGAGCTCGAGGAGGCGCGCGGTCTGGGCGCGCTGACCGGCATCCCCGAAGACCGTGTAGAAGAGCGAGGCGTGCTGCAGGTCGCCGGTGACCCGGACGTCGGTGATGGTGACGAACCCGAGGTCGGGGTCCTTGACGATCGACTCCAGGTTCTCGGCGGTCAGCGTCTTGATGCGGTCGGCGACCTTCTGGGCGCGTGCGGTGTCAGCCACGGGTCCTCCTCACGTCGGTGGGTCAGGGGGCGCCATCCACCCTAGTGACCGGTGGTGGCGGTGACGGGAGCGGGCGGCACACCGCGAGGGTGTGCCGCCCGCTACCGGGGACGAGCAGCGCGTCAGGCGCGCGGCTTTTCTCGCATCTCGTAGGTGGAGATGAGGTCGTCCAGCTGGAGGTCGTTGTACGACCCCAGGTTGATGCCGCACTCGAAGCCCTCGCGGACCTCGGTGACGTCGTCCTTGAACCGGCGCAGCCCGGCGATCTCGACGTTCTCGGACACGACGACCCCGTTGCGGGTGATCCGCGCCCGGGTGCCGCGCTTGATCTCGCCGCTGCGGACGATCGAGCCGGCGATGTTGCCGAACTTGCTGCTGCGGAAGATCTCGCGGATCTCGGCGGTGCCGAGCTCGACCTCCTCGTACTCCGGCTTGAGCATGCCCTTGAGGGCCTGCTCGATCTCGTCGATCGCCTGGTAGATGACCGAGTAGTACCGGATCTCGACGCCCTCGCGCTCGGCGACCTCGGCGTTCTGGCCCTCGGCCCGGACGTTGAAGCCGATGATGATGGCGTCGGACGCCATCGCGAGGTTGATGTTGTTCAGCGTGATCGCACCGACACCGCGGTCGATGATCCGCAGGTCGACCTCGTCGCCGACGTCGATCTGGAGCAGGGCGTCCTCGAGCGCCTCGACCGAACCCGACACGTCACCCTTGAGGATGAGGTTGAGGGTGTCGACCTTGCCCGCGGCGAGGGCCTCGTTGAGGTCCTCGAGCGAGATGCGCTTGCGGGCCTTGGCCAGGCTCGCCTGACGGTCGGCCGCCTCGCGCTTCTCGGCGATCTGCCGAGCGGTGCGGTCGTCGGGGGCGACGACGAAGGTGTCGCCGGCCCTCGGGACCGAGGACAGGCCGAGCACCTGCACCGGGCGGGACGGGCCCGCCTCGGGGACCGCGTTGCCGTGCTCGTCGAGCATGGCGCGCACGCGGCCGTGGGAGGAGCCCGCGACGATGGCGTCACCGACGTGCAGCGTGCCCGTCTGGATCAGCACGGTCGCCGTGGCGCCGCGGCCCTTGTCGAGGTTGGCCTCGATCGCGATGCCCCGGGCCTCGCGGTCCGGGTTGGCGCGCAGGTCGAGCGCCGCGTCGGCGGTGAGCAGCACGGCCTCGAGCAGGGCGTCGATGTTCAGCCCCTGCTTCGCGGAGACGTCGACGAACATCGTCTCGCCGCCGTACTCCTCTGCGACGAGGTTGTACTCGGTGAGCTGCTGGCGCACCTTGGACGGGTTGGCGCCCTCGACGTCGATCTTGTTGACCGCGACGACGATCGGCACGTCGGCCGCCTGCATGTGGTTCAGCGCCTCGATGGTCTGCGGCATGACGCCGTCATCGGCCGCCACCACGAGGATCGCGATGTCCGTGACCTTCGCACCACGGGCACGCATGGCGGTGAACGCCTCGTGGCCCGGGGTGTCGATGAAGGTGATCGGACGGTCGACGCCCTCGTGCTCGCGGTGCACCTGGTAGGCACCGATGTGCTGGGTGATGCCACCGGTCTCGCCGCCCGCGACGTTCTCGTTGCGGATGGCGTCCAGCAGGCGCGTCTTGCCGTGGTCGACGTGACCCACGACGGTGACGACCGGCGGGCGTGCCTCGAGGTCGTCGTCGTCCTCACCCTCGATACCCGTCTCCAGGTCGATGTGGAACGAGTCGAAGAGCTCGCGCTCCTCCTCCTCCGGCGACACCATGCGGATGTCGTAGCCGAGCTCGCTGCCGAGCAGGCGGAAGGTGTCCTCGTCGAGGCTCTGCGTCGCCGTGGCCATCTCACCGAGGTGGAAGAGCACGGTGACGAGGGCACCCGGGTTCGCGTCGATCTTGTCGGCGAAGTCGGACAGGCTGGCGCCCTGACGGATCTGGATGACGGTGGTGCCGTCGCCGCGAGGGACGCTCACGCCACCGATCGACGGCGCCTGCATCTCCTCGAACTCCATGCGCTTCGCGCGCTTGGACTTGCGGGCGCGGCCGGGACGACCGCCACCGCGGCCGAAGGCACCCTGGGTGCCGCCACGGCCACCGGGGCCGCCGCGGAACCCGCCGCCGCCCCCACCGGGACGGCCGCCGAAGCCACCACCCGCACCGGGGCCGCCGCCCGGGCGCGCACCGGCAGCACCGGGACGGGCGCCACCGCGCGCGGGACGCTCACCGGGACGAGCCACGGCCGAGCGGTCGGGCATCATGCCCGGGCTCGGACGGGCGCCACCGGGGCGCGGGCCCGCCGCACCAGCGCCGCCGGGGCCTGCGGGGCCACCGGGACGGGTGCCCGGACGGCTCTGCGGACGCGGCATGCCCTGGCTCGGGGCGAAGGGGTTGTTGCCGGGACGCGCCGCTGCCTCGCGGGAGCGGCCCATGCCCTGGCTGGGGGCGAACGGGTTGTTGCCCGGTCGCGGGGTGGCCGGGCGCGGGGCACCCGGACGGGGGGCACCCTGGCCGGCGCCACCCTCACGGGCAGCCGGGGCCTCGGGCGCGGCGGGCGCGCTCGGGGCAGCCGGCGAGGCCGGAGCGGACGCGGCGGCGGCGGCCGGAGCCGAGGTCG
>DASSQL010000056.1:0-13650 GCA_035702525.1 Ornithinibacter sp.
GAGGACTCGGTGGCGCTGTTCGGCGAGCGTGCGGCCGCCCAGCGCCCGTACGCGGCCGACGACGTCGAGACGCGGCGCACCGTGGAGGAGGTGTGCCGGTCGCTCGACGGGCTGCCGCTGGCCATCGAGCTCGCCGCGGCCCGCCCTCGAGTGCTCCCGGTGCACGAGATCGCCCGCCGGCTCGAGGACCGCTTCGCGCTGCTGCGCGACCCGACCAGCCACCTCCCGGCCCGGCAGACCACCCTGCGCGCCGCCCTGGCCTGGAGCTACGACCTGCTCTTCCCCGACGACCAGCGGGGCCTGTGGGCGCTGGCCGCCTTCGCCGGCGGGGCGCCGCTGCCCGCCGTCGAGTCGGTGCTGGGAGCGCTGGGCGTGCCCGCGGACTCGGGGCTCGACATCGTGTCGCGGCTGGTCGACCGGTCGCTCGCCACGGCCGACATCGGTCCGCGCGGGCCGGCGCGCTACCGGCTGCTCGACAGCGTGCGCGACCTGGCCCTGGAGCGGCTGGACGAGGCCGGGCTCGCCGACGTCGCCGCCGGCGCGCACGCCCGGTGGTACGCCGAGGCCGCCGACCGGGCGCAGGCGGGGCTGCGGGGGCCGGGCCAGCCCGAGCACCTCGCGCTGGCGCGCACCGAGCGCGCGAACCTGGATGCCGCGCTGGCGTGGTCGGCCGACCACGAGCCCGACCTCGGGGTGCGTGTCGTGCTCGGGTTCGGGTGGGCCTGGGTCGTGCTCGGCACCGGCGTGGAGGGCGCCCACCGGGTGCGGGCCGCCCTGGCTGCCGCCACTCCCGGCGAGGCGGAGCGCGCGGCCGGGTTGACCCTCTGCGGGTGGTTCGAGGCGTCGGGGGGCGACCTGGATCGGGCCGTCGCCGACCTCGAGGAGGCCGCTCGCGTCGGCGACCCCCAGGCGGCGGCCGTGGCCCGGCTGAACCTCGCCTTCGTGCACACCCAGGGCGGGCGCCCGGTCGAGGCGCTGGCCCTGCTCGACGCGTGCCGCCCCGAGCTCGAGCGGTTCGACCTGGTCTGGGAGGTCGGCACCAGCTGGCTGCTGGCGGCCTGGGCGCTGATCGCCACCGGTGAGCTCGCGTCGGGCGCCGCGGCGTGCGACCGCGCGCTCGCCCTGCTGGCGCCGCTCGGCGACGACTGGGCCCTCGGGCACGCCGAGGGGCTGCGCGGCGAGCTGGCCGAGGCCGAGCACCGCTACGCGGACGCCAAGGCCCACCTGTCCCGGGCCGCCGGGTCGGCCGGCGCGCTCGGTTTCGAGGCCGCCCAGGCGCACCACCTGCTCAACCTCGCCCGGGTCGAGGAGGCTTCTGGCGACGGCGAGTCCGCGCGCGCCACCCTGGTCCGGGCGATCGACATCGGGCGCGGGTGCGGTGACTTCCGCACGGTCGCCGTGGCCCGCACCCGGCTCGCCCTCGTGCTGCGGGCGGCCGGACAGACGGATGCCGCGCTCGACCTCGCCGAGCGGGCCGTCGCCTGGTTCGCGTCCGCCGGTGGCGGGGACGGGGCGGCCCTCGCGGACGAGACGCTGGCCGGGCTGCGCGCCGAGGTGGCCGGGTCGACGTCAGTCGTGACGTCGGACGGCGACCGCCAGGCGCCCGTTGCGCAGTGAGGCGTCCGCATCGGAGGGGAGCCCGAGGCCACTGGCGAGGGTGAGCAGGTCGTCATCCGACGTCGTCTCGAACCCGTTCTCGGAGAGCATGGTTCGCATGGTGTCCGGCGACCAGGCGGAGCGCCACGGCTCGCCCGCGAGGGGGTCCGGCTGGCGGGTGAGCCGCAGCACCACGCGCATCACGCGGCGCATCACCGAGGCCGTCAGCGACCTCGACTGGTAGTTCACGACGAGGAGGCTGCCCGGCGCCGCCAGGTCGGCGACCTGGCGGACGGTGGCCTCGACGGCCTCGGCCGTCAGGTACGGCACGACGCCCTCCCAGACCCAGGTCGTCGGCCGGGACCGGTCGAAGCCGGCCTGCTCGAGCGCCGGGGCGAGCCGTTCGTGCTCGAGGTCGACCGCAACCGGCACGACCGCGGCGGCCGTCTGTTCGAGGTCGGCGACCCGTCGCTGCTTGTCCTGCTGCGACGCCGGGTGGTCGACCTCGAGGACGGTGGCCGAGGCGAGCTCCGGCATCCGCCAGGCCCGGGAGTCGAGGCCGGCGCCGACGACGACGACCTGCCCGGCACCGTGCGCCCGCACGGCGTCGTCGATCGCGATGGTGCGCGGCACCATCAGCAGGCCGGTGCGCCGGACCAGCTCGTAGGCCATCCGGTCGCGCCCACCGTCCGGCGGGTGCCCGGTGCGCGCCTGCTCGACGACGACCCGCTCGCCCGGGTCGAGAAGGTGCCGTGCCACGGGGTCGGAGAACCGGTCCACGGCGTAGCGGCCGTCCGCCACCGCGCGACCCTGGCAGACGAGCACCGCGGTGCTGCTGGCGGCTCGTTCGCTCATCCGTCGATTCTGGACCGGCGACGCGATGTATCAGGCGCCGGCCACACGCCTCTTCTTGACATGCACATGATCACCCCCGGCATCGCCGCGTCCCTCACCCCCAAGTCCGTCGAGCGCACCCCGCGCGCCGAGGCCACCCCCCGGGCCCGGCGTCGGCTGCACGTGCCCCAGGTGCTGCTGCACGTGCCGCACCCGTCCTTCCACCTGCCCCAGCGGCACGCCTGAGCTCCACCGACCGCTCCGGCGGTCGAGGCCCGCGCCGCTCCCGCGGTCGAGGCCGGGTGGCTCAGCTGAAGACGACCGTGCGGTCGCCGTTGAGCAGCACGCGCGACTCGCAGTGCCAGCGCACCGCACGCGCGAGCACCCGCGACTCGACCTCCTCGCCGGCGCGCACCAGGTCATCCGGCGTCATCCGGTGGTCGACGCGCACGACGTCCTGCTCGATGATCGGGCCCTCGTCGAGGTCGGCCGTCACGTAGTGGGCGGTCGCGCCGACCCGCTTGACGCCCCGCGCGAACGCCTGGTGGTAGGGCTTGGCGCCCTTGAACGAGGGCAGGAACGAGTGGTGGATGTTGATGACCCGCCCGGACAGGTCGCGGGTCAGGTCGTCCGAGAGCACCTGCATGTAGCGGGCCAGCACCACCAGGTCGACATCGTGCTCGCCGACGATGCGCCGTAGCACCTCCTCGGCCTGCGGCTTGGTGTCGGCGGTGACCGGCACGTGGTGGAACGGGATGCCGTAGCTCGCCACCAGCGGCTCGAGGTCGCGGTGGTTCGACACCACGGCCGGGATGTCCATGTTGAGTGCGCCCGAGCGCCAGCGGAAGAGCAGGTCGTTGAGGCAGTGGCCGAACCGGCTGACCATGACCAGGGCGCGGTACGGGGTGGCGGCGTCGCGGATCGACCAGTCCATGCCGTAGGTCGTCGCCACCGGTGCGAACAGCTCACGCCACCACGGCGCCCCGGCACCGCCGATCTCGACCGAGAAGCGGATCCGCATGAAGAACTGGTCGGTGCGCGCGTCGAGGAACTGCTGGCTCTCCTCGATGTTCGCGCCGTTCTCGAACAGCAGGGCGGTCACGGTCGCCACGATCCCGCGCTGGTCGGGGCAGCTCAGGATGAGCACGTTCTCGGTCGGGACCACGGTGGTGTCAGGCACCACGCCACCGTACGTCGCTACCACTCGGGGACTGGCCACCGGGCCGAGGCGCGGACCCGGCCCGGCTCGCACCCCCGGTCGAAGGATGCCCAGTGGTCGGCCGGGGCAACGCGGGACAGCCACGAGCCATCCCTCGTGCCGACCCCACCCGACGAGGGATGGCCTGCGGTCGGCGCGACCACAGGTCGCGCCGCCGCCGTTGGCGAAGGCGATCACCGAGTCGGCGATCATCTGCACCGCGATCGCCGACAGCAGCAGGCCGGCGATCCGGGTCAGCAGCACGATGCCGCTGTCCTTGAGCAACCGCGCCAGCGGCGACGCGAACCGGAACACGAGGTACACCACCAGCAGCGCGGTCACCAGGGCCAACCCCACGGCCAGGTAGCCCCCGAGGTCGTCTGCCCCCTGCACGGCCAGCATCGTCGCGACGATCGCGCCCGGCCCGGCCAGCAGCGGTGTCCCCAACGGCACGAGCGCGACGTTCACCCCGGCATCCGCCATCTGCTCGGACTCGGAGCCGGTCAGCAGCTGCAGGGCCACGATGAGCAGCAGCAGCCCACCGGCCCCCTGCAGCGCGGGCAGCGAGATGTGCAGGTAGTCGAGGATCCGCTGGCCGAACAGCGCGAACGACGCGATGACCCCCAGCGCCACGAGCGACGCCCGTCGCGCAGCGGCCGCCTTCTGCTTCGCCGACAAGGGGCCGGTGAGCGCCAGGAAGATCGGGATGGCGCCGGGCGGGTCGAGGATCACCAGCAGCGTGACGAAGGTCGAGGTGAACAGCGTGAGGTCGAAGCTCACGGCTCGACCACCGCGCTCCCCCGCGCCAGCCCCTCGATCGCCTCGAGCACCGCTGGGCCCGTGGTGTGCTCGCCCAGCCGGTTCAGCTTGCCCTCGCCGTGGAAGTCGCTCGACCCGGTCGCGAGCAGGCCGAGCGAACGGGCGAGCGCGCTCAGGTGGCGCACCGCCTCCGGGGTGTGGTCGCGGTGGTGCACCTCGAGGCCGGCGAGACCGGCGTCCGTCATCTCCTCGACGAGCGAGTCGGCCACGACCCGACCCCGCGTGCCCGACCAGGGGTGCGCGATGACCGGCACTCCCCCGGCGGCGCGCACCAGCTCGACCGCGCGGACGGGGTCGGGCGCGTAGTGCGCGACGTAGTAGCGGCTGTCGTTGCCGAGCCAGCGCGCGAACGCCTCGTCGCGGTGCTCGATGACCCCGGCGGTCACCAGCGCGTCGGCGATGTGCGGGCGCCCGGCGGTGGCGCCCTCCTCGACCTCGGCGCGCACCGACTCCACGGTGACCGGGATGCCGTCCGCCGCCATCAGCGCGACCATCCGGTCGAGCCGGGTGTCGCGGCTGTCCCGGGCGCGCGCCAGCTCGGCCGCCAGCTCGGTGTCGTCGGGGTCGGGCAGGTACGCCAGCAGGTGGATGCTCTTGCCCCGCCGGCTGCACGACACCTCGATGCCGCGGACCAGCCGGATGCCGTGGAGCCTCGCTGCGTCGGCCGCCTCCGCCCAGCCCAGCGTCGTGTCGTGGTCGGTGAGCGCCACCGTGGTCAGGCCCGCCTCGACCGCATGCCGCACCACGACTGACGGCGCCTCGGTGCCGTCGCTCGCCGTCGAGTGGGTGTGCAGGTCGATCGCCACGCGGCCAGCGTAGTGGCGGGCAACCCACGACCCCGGCGAGGCAACCTTTCCCGGCATCCCGGCGTAGTGCAGGGTGTGACGAGATCTCGTGGGGGTGTGATGGACCGGGCGGGGAAGACCGAGCGCGACGCGGCGTTCACGGCGTTCGTCGAGCAGGCGACGCCGTCGTTGCTGCGCACCGCGTGGCTGCTGACCGGCACCCACGACGCCGCACACGACCTGGTGCAGGCCGCGCTCGTGCGCACCTACGTGGCCTGGCCACGGGTGCGCCCCGAGACCGCCCTCGCGTACGCCCGCCGCATCCTGGTCAACGAGCGCACCGACCGCTGGCGCCGACACGGCGCCGAGCTCACCGTCGCGGCGCCACCCGAGGGCGCGTCGACCCCGGGAAGCGAGACCGAGGACCGCGACGTCGTCGTGCGCCTCCTCGCGACCCTGCCCGAGCAGCAGCGCAAGGTCGTCGTGCTGCGCTACTACGCCGACCTGTCCGAACAGGCCACTGCCGACGCCCTCAACATCTCCGTCGGCTCCGTGAAGTCCGCCGCCTCGCGCGGGCTCGCCACGCTGCGAACCCAGCTGACCGGCATCGAAGGAGGCGTGCGATGAGCACCGACACGTTCGAGGACGAGCTGCGCTCCCTGCTGCGCGACAGCGCGGATGCCGAGGGGCCGGCCTACGTCGACGTCGACCCCCACGCCGTGGTCTCCAGCGGCCGCCGGGTCATCCGCCGTCGCCGGCTGGCAGCGGGTGCCGGCATCGCGGCCGCCGTGCTGGCCATCGGCGCGGCGGGTGCGGTGGTCGGCGGAGTCGGCCAGAACCGTGCCGACACCACGCAGCCCGCCGGGCCGACGACCGGTCCGGGCCGGGGCACGGTCACGGTCGACCTCGACGTGAGCTCGGCCCTGCAGGGCACTGGCACGCCCGCACCGAACGACCCGGCGAGCGTCCGGGTCGACCTGAACGAGCAGGGCCTGAAGTGGCAGGTGTCGGTCATCGGTGCCGACGGGCGCAGGACGACCAAGCCGGTCGACACGCTGCCGGCCAACCCCCGGTTCAGCACCTGGGCCGAGGTCGGCGACGGCCCCGGCCTGGTCGTGGGCGTCATGCCTGCGGCCGCGACGGACCTCGTCACCGTCTGGCGCACCGACGGGGTCGAGAGCAGCTTCTCGAGCGCCCCGGTTCCGGGCACCGACCGCCAGGCCTTCGCCGTCCAGTACTCCTTCACCCCCGACCCCAACGTCCCGGGGTCGACGATGTTCGCGGGCTTCGACTGGACCGACGGCGAGAACGTGTTCACCTCCTCCGGCACCGGTGTTCCCAGTGCCCGACTCGGCGACACCGTCGTCTTCGCCGACGACATCCAGGACGTGTTCGGCATCTTCGGCGCCGAGACCACGGCGTCGAAACGGCTGAGCGACACCCCCGACGGCACACTGCCGGCGATGATGACCGGAAAGGTGCCCGACGGCTCCGACACGATGCAGAGCACCGTCCTGGTGCTCCTGCCGGCCGGAGCGCAGGGCGTCACCGTGTCGGCGGCGCCGGGCGCGACGGTGCAGTCGGTCGACACGGTTCCGGGCGGCAGCACCGGCCGGACCATGGTGCTGGTCCGGCTCGCCGAGCCCAAGGCGTCGCTCGGCACGGGCATCGAGCGCATCCGGTGGACGAACCCGGACGGCAGCGCGGGGTCGGGGCAGGTCGGCTGACCGGCCGGACCCGCCGGCCGCCGACTCAGGCGGTCGGCGCGTCCGGGCCGGGCCAGTTGCGGTCGGGCACCGGCACCGGCCGCCCCGGCATCTCGCCGCCGCGCTCGGCCAGGTAGTTGTTCTTCGGCACCATCACCTTGCGGCGGAAGATGCACACCACGGTGCCGTTCTGGTTGTAGCCGATCGTCTCGACGTGCACGACCCCCCGGTCGTCCCTGCTCGTGCTCTCCCACTTGTCGAGCACGGTGGTCTCGCCGTAGAGGGTGTCCCCGTGGAAGGTCGGCGCCACGTGCCGCAGGCTCTCGATCTCGAGGTTGGCGATCGCCTTGCCGCTGATGTCGGGCACCGACATGCCGAGCAGGATCGAGTACACGTAGTTGCCGACGACCACGTTGCGCCCGAACTGGGTCGAGCCCTCGGCGTAGTTCACGTCGAGGTGCAGCGGGTGGTGGTTCATCGTGAGCAGGCAGAACAGGTGGTCGTCGAACTCGGTCACCGTCTTGCCGGGCCAGTGCTTGTAGGTCGCCCCGACCTCGAACTCCTCGTAGCTGCGCCCGAACTGCACCCGTGTCTCCTTCGCTCGACGTGAGGGTCCATCCTCGCGCGAGCGGCCGGCATCCGGCAGGGGGATGCCGCGTGCCCTTGCCCACACCCGCCTCACCCGTGCTGCCGTGCCCGACCGGCACGCACGCCTAGTCTGGGGGGATGTCGCAGCCCCACCCCGAGGGACGGGACCCGCGGGTCGAGCTGCACCTCCTGGCGGAGGTGACCTGGCACGGCGCGCCGGTCCACGGCGGGCGCACGCATGCGCTGCTGGCGGCCCTCGCCGAGGCCCACGGCCGCACGGTCGGCGAGCACGCGCTCGTCGCCGAGGTGTGGGGCGAGGGCACCCCACCGGCCAACCCCGCCAAGGCCCTGCAGGTGGTGGTCTCGCGCACCCGCACCCAGACCTCCCCGCTGGTGGTCGAGCGCGCGGGTGGCGGCTACCGCCTGGGCCTGGACGCCACCGGGGTCGACGCGACCGCCCTGCGTCACGACGTCGCGGCGGCCACGGCCGCCGAGGGCCGCGGTGACCGGGTGGCGGCCCGCGACCACGCCCGCCGGGCCCTGACAGGCAGCGCACCGGCATCCGGTGGCGAGGGGCCCCTGGCCACCCTGCGTGACGAGGCCCGCCGGCTGCGGGCCGAGGCGGCCTCCGTGCTCGGTCGTTCCCTGTCCGCCCTGGGCGACCACCGCGAGGCGCTCCCCCTGCTCGAGGAGGCCGGGGTCGGCGACGAGGAGACGGCCGCGGCCCTGCTCCGCAGCCTGGCCGTCGTGCACGGCGGCCCCGCGGCGCTCGACCGGTACGCGCAGGTGCGCCGCGACCTCGCCGACCGGCTCGGCGTCGACCCCGGCCCGACCCTCACCGCCGTGCACGCCGAGCTGCTCGCCGCCGACAACCCGGTGCGCTCCGGGCTGCGCCACGAGTCGACCTCCCTGGTCGGGCGCGAGGACGACATCCGGGCCCTGCGCGGCGCGGTCCGCGAGTCGCGAGTGGTCTCCATCCTCGGCCCCGGCGGGCTGGGCAAGACCCGGCTGGCCCACCTGCTCGGCCAGGAGGCCGAGCAGCCGGTGGTGCACTTCGTCGAGCTGGTCGGCGTCGCGTCGCCCGACGACGTCGTGAGCGAGGTCGGCTCGGCCCTGGGCGTGCGCGACTCGGTGAGCGGCCGGCGGGTGCTCACCCCGGAGCAGCGCAACGACGTCCGGGCGCGGACCGCGCAGTCGCTGGCCGGGGCACCGGCGCTGCTCATCCTCGACAACTGCGAGCACGTGGTCGAGGCGGTCGCCGACCTGGTGGCCTTCCTCGTGGCGTCCTGCCCCCGCCTGCACGTGGTCACCACCACCCGTGCCCCCCTGCAGATCGCCGCGGAGCGGGTCTTCCCGCTCGCCCAGCTCGACGACGCCGCGGCATCGGTGCTGTTCGGCCAGCGCGCCCGAGCAGCGCGGCCCGCGGTGGCCCTCGACCCACAGACCGTGCTGAGCGTGGTGCGCCGGCTCGACGGGCTGCCGCTCGCCATCGAGCTCGCGGCGGCCCGGGTCCGCGCGATGTCGGTCGAGGACATCGACCGCCGCCTCGACGACCGGTTCGCCCTGTTGCGCGGTGGCGACCGCACCGCGCCGGACCGGCACCAGACGCTGCTCGCCGTCATCGACTGGTCGTGGAACCTGTTGCACGACACCGAGCGTCGGGCGCTGCGCTGGCTGTCGACCTTCCACGACGGCTTCTCGCTCGACGGTGCGGATGCCGTGCTCGGTCACGACGCGCTCGACGACGTGCGCTCGCTCGTCGACCAGTCGCTGCTCACCGTGCTCGACTCGGGCCGCACCGTGCGCTACCGGATGCTGGAGACGGTGCGCGAGTTCGGGCGGCTGAAGCTCGTCGAGGCCGGCGAGGAGAGGGTCGCACGCAGCGCCCAGCTCGAGTGGGCCTGCGACGTCGCGCTCCGCGTCGGCGACGACCTGTGGTCGCCCCGCCAGGTCGAGGCGGTGCGCGAGGTCGCGGTCGAGGAGAACAACCTCGCCGACGCCCTGCGCGAGGCGCTCACCCTGCCCGACGCGTGGTCGGTGGTGCGGCTGCTGACGGCGCTGGGCGCCTTCTGGACCATCCGCGGCGAGAACCCCCGGGTCATCGCCGTCGCGGGCGCGTGCGACGCCGCGCTGGCGGGCTGGGTGCCGACGGACGAGCAGGTCGACGTGGCCGTGTCGGCCGCCGCGACGGTCGCGCTCAACACCGTCGGCGGCGAGATCGGCGGGGTCCCCGCCAGCCTCGCCCTGCTCGACGACTTCGGTGACCGCACCGCGTCGGCCCGGGTGCGCGGCCTGGTCGCGGTGGTCAAGGCGCAGGTGCTGGGCGACCCGGAGGGCACGGTGGCCCGGCTCGAGTCGATCGCGCAGGAGTCCGACCGGGAGGCGGCAGCGGTCGCCCGGCTGTGGGCGGCGCACCACCTCGAGAACAGCGGCGACCCGAACGGCGCCATCGCGCAGGCCGACCTGGCCCTGGCCCTGGTCAGCGACGCCGACGGCCCGTGGATCGCGGCGATGCTGCACACCATGGTCGGCACCCTGCAGTCGCAGCTCGGCAACTCCGAGGAGGCCGTGCGCCACGCGCGCGCCGCGCTGCCGGTGCTCGACCGGCTCGACGCCGCCGACGACGCGGCCCAGACCCGCTCGCTGCTCGCGGTCCACGCCATGTCGGTGGGCCGGCTCGACGAGGCCGAGGAGTGGATGGCCGAGATCGAGCGCACCCGGCGCCGCTCGAGCGACTTCGGCGGCGCCTCGCTCGCCACGGCCCGCGCCGAGATGGCCCTGGCCCGCGGACAGGTCGCCGAGGGCCTGGTGCTCTACCGGGCCGCCGTCGACGAGCTCAAGGCGATCAGGTTCCCGGGGATGGGCGACGCCACCGGGTTGGAGCCGTGGGCCCTGTTCGGCGAGAGCCTCGGCGTCACCGCGCTCGCCGTGCACGGCACCACCCCCGAGGACCTCGCCGACGGCCGGGTGCTCTACCTCGCACTCCTGGCCAAGGCAGACCTCGTGCTCGACCCGCACCGCCCCTTCATGGACTACCCCGTGGCCGGGCTGGTGCTGCACGGGCTGGGCGCCTGGGGCCTGCTGCGCGAGTCGATGCCGGCCGACACCGCCGTGCTGCTGCTCGTGCTCGCCGAGCGGTTCGGCTACACCCGGTTCGCGCCCACGATGCGGCCCGAGCGCACCGACGGGGCGGCCGAGGCCCGGGTGCCCGGGCTGGCGGCGCGGCTGCGCGCCGACCTCGCCGGACGCACCGCCCCCAGCCTGCTGCCCGAGGCCCGGGCCGCGATCGGACGGGTGCCCGGGGCCGCAGCGGCCGGCTGACCGCTACTGCCCCGGGCGACCGGGACGTGCCGGGTGCTACATCTTGCGCGAGTAGGACCGCACGGCGAGCGGCAGGAACACCGCCACGATCGCCGCGCAGCCGCCGAGCGCCCACGCGACCTCGGTGGTCACGCCGCCCCCGGCCATCATCGTGCGCACCGCGGTCACGACGTGGCTCACCGGGTTGAGGCGGACGAACGTCTGCAGCCAGCTCGGCAGGGTGTCGGCCGGCACGAAGGCGTTGGACAGGAAGGTCAGCGGGAACATGATCATCATCGAGATGCCCTGCACCGCCTGGGCGCTGCGCGCCACGGTGCCGAACCAGGTGAAGATCCACGCGAGCGACCACCCGGCGAAGACGGTCATCAGCCACCCGCCGAACACGCCGGCGACGCCACCACCGGGGCGGTAGCCCATGAGGAACCCGGTGAAGATGGTGAGGGTCGCCGCGGTGCCGTAGCGCAGCAGGTCGGCGATCGCCGGTCCCACGAGCGGGGCGATCCGGGCGATCGGCAGCGACTTGAAGCGGTCGAAGACGCCCTTGTCCATGTCCTCGCGCAGCTGGATGCCGGTGGCCATCGACGCCGTGAGGGCGGTCTGCGCGAGGATGCCGGGGATCAGGATGGGCAGGTAGTCGGCGACGCTGCCGGAGATCGCCCCACCGAAGATGTAGGCGAACATCGCGGTGAAGAGCAGCGGCTGCAGGGTCACGTCGAACCACTGCTCGGGGTTGCGGCGCATCTTCTTCGTCGCGCGCCAGGCCATGGCCAGGCTCTGCGACCAGGTCTCGCGCAGGGTGGGGCGTGCCGGCAGGTCGCGGATGCCGTCGGCGGTGACCGCGGTGACGGTCGCGTCGGGTGCGGGGCTGAGGGTGGTGGTCATCGGACGGGCTCCATCTCGGGCTCGGGCTGGTGGTCCTCGGCGGCGTGGCCGGTCAGGGCCATGAACACCTCGTCGAGGGTGGGCTTCTGCACGGTCGCCGAGCTGATCAGCAGGTCGTGCTCGCGCAGGCCGATCAGCACGTCGGCGGCGCGGTTGGCGTCGGTGAGGGCGACGTTGATGCCGCCCGCCTCGGGTGTGAGCACGGGCTCCTCGCCGAGCACCCGGCGCACGAGGTCGGCAGCCTCGCCGGTGTGCTCGGGGTCGAGCATCCGCAGCTGCAGCGTCGAGCTGCCGACCTGGCTCTTGAGCTCGTCGGGCGTGCCCTGGGCCACCTTGCGGCCACGGTCGATGACGGCCACCCGGTCGGCGAGCTGGTCGGCCTCGTCGAGGTACTGGGTGGTGAGCAGCACGGTGCAACCGTCGGCCACCAGCTCGCGGATGGTGTCCCACATCTGCCCGCGGGTGCGGGGGTCGAGCCCGGTCGTGGGCTCGTCGAGGAAGATCAGCGGCGGTCGGCTGATCAGGCTGGCGGCCAGGTCGAGCCGGCGGCGCATGCCGCCGGAGTACTTCGCGATGGCCTTGTCGCCGGCGTCCTCGAGGCCGAACCGGCCGAGCAGGTCCTCGGCGGTGCTGCGGGCCTGCTTCGACGACAGCCCCAGGAGGCGGCCGAAGAGCCAGAGGTTCTCGCGGCCGGTGAGGTTCTCGTCGACCGAGGCGTACTGCCCGGTCACGCCGAGCAGCTGGCGGATGACGTGCGGGTGCTGGCGCACGTCGACGCCGAAGAGCTCGGCGGAGCCGCCGTCCATCGGCAGGAGGGTGGCGAGCATCTGGAGCATCGTGGTCTTGCCGGCGCCGTTGGGCCCGAGCACGCCGAACACCTCTCCGCGCTGCACGTCGAGGTCGATGCCGTCGACGGCGCGCACGTCGCCGAAGGTCTTGACGAGCCCCCGGGCGTGGACCGCTGCCTCGGGGGTGGGGGAAGGGTTGGTGGTGGTCATGGCCACCACGATCCTGGCCCGCGGTTTCAGGGCGCCTTCACCACGGTTTCACCGACCGGCGGCCGGTTTCAGCGCGGCCCTAGGATCGGGTCATGGGTGACTTCATCGGCGCGGTCGACCAGGGCACGACGAGCACGCGATTCATCGTGTTCGACCACGACGGGCGACCCGTGGCCAAGCACCAGCTCGAGCACGAGCAGCTGCTCCCGCGCGCCGGCTGGGTCGAGCACAACCCGCTCGAGATCTGGGACCGCACCCAGACCGTCATCGGCAGCGCGCTGGGGCAGGCCGGCATCGCCAGCTCCGACCTCGACGCCATCGGCGTCACGAACCAGCGCGAGACCGCGATCGTCTGGGACCGCCACACCGGCCGCCCGTTCCACAACGCGATCGTATGGCAGGACACCCGCACCGACTCGATCGCCAAGGCGCTGGATGCCGACGGGCGCGGCGACGTCATCCGGCACAAGGCCGGGCTGCCGCCCGCCACCTACTTCTCGGCCGGCAAGGTGCAGTGGATGCTCGAGCACGTCGACGGGCTGCGGGCCGCCGCCGAGCGCGGCGACGCCCTGTTCGGCACCCCCGACACCTGGGTCGTCTGGAACCTCACCGGCGGCCCCGACGGGGGCGTGCACACCACCGACGTCACCAACGCCAGCCGCACCATGCTGATGGACCTCACCACGCTCGACTGGGATGACGAGCTGCTCGGCTTCTTCGGCATCCCCCGCTCGATGCTCCCCACGATCAGCTCGAGCAGCGACTCCACCGCGTTCGGCACGACGACCGCACCACGTGGGGGCGCGCCCGTGCCGATCACCGGCGTGCTCGGCGACCAGCAGGCGGCGACGGTCGGCCAGGTCTGCTTCGAGGTCGGCGAGGCCAAGAACACCTACGGCACCGGCAACTTCCTGCTGCTCAAC
>DASSQL010000057.1:0-3554 GCA_035702525.1 Ornithinibacter sp.
GGCCCGGCGTCATCGACGTGCTCGACCCGCAGCGCTGCCCGGTGGCGGTGGTCGGCTCGTACCTCGCCTTCGCCGCCGGCGAGTCGGCCGGCCAGTGCGGGCCGTGCATGTTCGGCGTGCCGGCCCTGTCGACCGCCTGGGACGACCTCCTGGTCGACCGCCCCACCCCGGCCCGGATGGACGCCGTGCGCGCCCGGGCCGGCCTGCTGCCGAACCGCGGCGCCTGCCGCTTCCCCGACGGCGTCGCCCGGTTCGCGGCGAGTGCGCTGCAGGCGCTCGAGCCGCACCTGTACGCCCACCGCACCGACCGGTGCCCCACCGAGAGGACGCACCGTGTCCACAGCCCGGCCTGAGGAGCGCACCGGCCTCGCGGCAGCCGCCGCACCACGTACGCCCCGACGCGCGACCCCGGAGCTGCGGGTCGACCGGGTCGCGTGCACCGGCCACGGCATGTGCGCCAGCATCCTGCCCCGACAGGTGCGCCTCGACGAGTGGGGCTACCCCGTGGTGGATGACGCGAGAGTGCCCGCTGCCGACGGCGAGACCGCCATCCGGTTCTGCCCCGCGCGGGCGCTGTACTGGTCGCAACCCTGATGCCGGGTGACGCGAGGCCACGTGCACTTCGCGGCATCCGGAGGTTCTCGCGGGGTCAGGGCCGTGTTCGACCCTGACTCGGCGAAGTGCTCCTGACGTCGCAGGGTCAGCCGGGGCCGAGGCGGCGGGCCGCGGAGCTCGGGTGGGCGATCAGCTCCTTGAGCAGCGCCACCGCCCGCTCGGCCGGCGGGTTCGGCGCACCGAGGTCGTGCACGACGGCGGCCAGGTGGCGCACCGGCGCCGGTGCCTCGAGCGCCAGCCGCACGACCGTCGCCGGCAGGCTGCGGGCCGCGAGTCCGGGCAGCACCGAGACCCCGATGCCGGCCCCCACGAACCCGATCGCCGTGTAGTGGTCCTGGGCCTGCACGCTGAACCGCGGCCGGAAGCCGGCGGCGCTGCACGCGGCGACGACGAGGCGGTGGCCGTACGCCCTCGGGTAGTCGTTGCTCACCCAGGTCTCGCCGCGCAGGTCGGTGAGCGCGATCGTGCCGGCGTCGGCGAGGGGGTGGCCGCGCGGCACGATCGCCACGAACTGGTCCTCGGTGAGCTCGGTGCGGGTGTAACCGCTCGGCAACGGGCCGTCCGGCGGGTCGATGACCAGGTCGATGTCCAGCCTCGGAACCTTCTGCTCGACCTCGTTGAGCACCAGCTCGAGCACGAGGTCGGGGAACTCGGCCGTCAGCCGCTTGACGAGCGACGGCATCCAGGCGGCGCCCGCGGAGGAGAAGTAGCCGATCGACAGCCGGCCGGACCGGCCGTCGCGCAGGTCGGTGACCACCTGGTCGAGCCGGTTCCACTGGCTCATCACCTCGTCGCTCTGGGCGTCGAGGACCAGGGCCGCCTCGGTGGGTGCGATGCCGCGGCCGACCCGCTGGAACAGGGTCAACCCGGTCTCGCGCTGCAGGGCCGACAGGTGCTGGCTGACGGCCGAGGAGGTCAGCCCGAGGTTGTCGGCGGCGGCCTGCACCGAGCCGCTCGCGACGACGGACCGGAAGACGCGGAGGCGGTGGGGGTCGAGCATTCCCCAATCTTAAGCGATGCTTGACTACTCCTAAGTAAACTCGCGTTGTGCTGAACAGTTGTCCGGCGCACACTGGACGCATGAGAACGTCATTCGTCAGCCTCGAGAAGGCCCGCACCATCGCCTCGCAGCTGCGCACGAGCCGTCGCCACGGTGGCGGCTGGAGCGCCCACGCCGACCGCGACATCGCCCGTGAGTCGAGCGAGATCCACGTCATGTCCCAGTCGAGCCACGACCGGATCCTCTGATCCCCCACCCGGGGGAGCAGCACCACCCAGCCTGACCCTCACGCCACCACGTGGCGGAGGGTCAGTGTCGTCTCCGGGGCCGCCGCCTCGAGCTCCGCGCGTTGCGCGAGGTAGAGCTCGGCACAGGCCAGCGCGTCGGTCAGCGCCTCGTGCGCCCGGTAGGCCGGCAGGCCCCGCCGCTCTCGCGCGGTCCACAGCCGCAGCGCCCCCCGCGCCGGCTCCGCTCCCCAGCCACCGGCCACGACGCGCCGCTCCAGCTCGAAGGTGTCGACGACCACGCACGGCATCCCGGCGCCCCAGGCCCGCTCGCAGACCGCCGCGAGGAAGCCGGTCTCGATCTGCGCGAAGTGAGCGAGCAGCACCCGCCCGGCGAGGGCGTCGAGGAGGCCCCCCACGGCATCCTCGACGGGCACTCCGCCGGCGAGCCGGTCGTCGGTGAGCCCGTGCACGGTCGCGCTCTGCCCCACCCCGGCCGCGCCGCCGGTGTCGCGCACCACCACCCGGCCGGCCCCACCCAGCACGATGCGGCCGCCGTCGACCGGCAGCCAGCCGATCGACAGCACCCGGTCGCGGCGCGGGTCGAGCCCGGTCGTCTCGATGTCCACGGCCAGCAGGCGCAGGTCGGCCAGCGGCGTCTCGGGCGCCGGCAGGGCCACCGCGAGGTAGTCGCGCAGCGGGCCGGGCGCCGCAGTGCGCAGCGCCCGTTCGCGCCGCTGCTCGGGGCTGCGGCGGAACAGGGTCACGAGATGTACTGCATCGGGTAGCGGTGGGCCAGCGCCGACTGCGCCCCCCGCACGATCGCGAACGCCTCGCGCAGGTGCCGCTTGTCGAAGCTGCTCAGCTCGTCGGGCGAGACGAAGTTGTCGGTGGGCTCGCCGCGGCGCACCTGGCCGGCCTGGTGGCGCAGCCGCACGTACGAGATGAACTCGAAGGCGTCCCGCAGGTCGTCGGCCCGCTCGGCACCGAGGATGCCGGCCTCGCGGACCGCCTCGATGCGCGCCTGGGTGTTGACCGCCGGGCTGCCGACCGAGAGGGCGTGCGCCCGCGCCAGCTCGACGACGGCCCCGATGCCGCCGCGCTTGATGTCGAGGGTGTCCTTGTGGTCGCCGGCCTTCTCGAGCACGAACCCCCGGAAGAACCCCAGCGGCGGCTCGTTGGCGGTCGCCTGCTTGGCCAGGTGCGCGAGGAACACCGTCGAGGCCGGGGATGCCGCGAGCACGTGCCGCTGCAGACTCGCGAACAGCGCCGGGTCGCCGTGCACCGGCCGCATGTCGAAGAAGATGCTGGCGCCCAGGACCGCATCGGGCACCGGCTCGTGCAGCCACGACGAGAACTCCCTGCGCCAGCCGGCCAGCGGCTGTCGCCACCGCGGGTTGGTGGCCATGACCTCGCCCGGGCAGCGCGGGTAGCCGCAGGCCACGAGGTCGGCGGTCACCCGCGCGGCGAGGGCCTCGAACCAGGCGGCGTGCTCGGGCTGAAACGCGTCGTCGATGACGATCGCGTTGTCCTGGTCGGCCGCGAGCGCCTGCTCGAGACGGGCCCGCGAGCCGAGCGCCACCCAGCAGTAGGGCACCGGTGGCGGCCCCAGCTCGGCCTCGGCGAGGGCGATGACGCGCCGCTCCACGGCATCCCCGACCGCCGTGACGACGCGGCCGATGTCGTCGGCCGAGGCGTCCTGCTCGACCAGCGCC
>DASSQL010000058.1:0-2486 GCA_035702525.1 Ornithinibacter sp.
CGCCCGCGGCGTCGCGCACGCTGAACCGGCCCGCCCCGACCGCACGACCCACGGATGCCGGGTCCTGCGCCGCCGTGCCCGGCGCGGTGACCGCCATCCGCGCGGTGGCCTCGGTCTGGCCGTACATGACGCGCAGGTCCCAGCCCTCGCGGCGACCGCGCTCCGCCCAGGCCCGTACCCGCGCCGCGTCGAGCCGGCCTCCGGCCTGGGTGACCTGGCGCAGCGTCGGCACGCTGCCGGTGGGCGCGCCGCTCGACTCCATCAGTGCGAAGGTGTGCGGCACCCCGGCCAGCGAGGTCACCCCCGCCGCCCGCACGGCCGACCACAGGGCGGGGTCGGTGACCGAGGCGTCGGTGAGCAGCACCGAGCCCCCGACGGCCAGGTGCGAGTGCAGCACCGACAGCCCGTAGCAGTAGTGCAGCGGCAGGGTCGAGACGGCACGGTCGCGAGCAGCCAGCCCCAGCGCGGCGGCGATGTCGAGCGCGTTGGCGCGCACGGCATCCGTCGACAGCCGCACCAGCTTCGGCGAGCCGGTGCTCCCCGACGTCGACAGCAGCAGCTGCAGGTCCGGGTGCAGGTCGTGCCGCCCGCGGGCCGTGCCGTGCGAGACCGCCCAGGCGCCGTCGACCCGGGCGGCCCGGTCGTCAGGGGCCCAGGCGTCCACCAGGGAGTCGGCGCGACCGGGCGCCGACAGCAGCACGACGTGACCGGCCTCGACCGCCGCGAGGTAGGTGACGACGCTGTCGAGTGTCGGCTCGATCTCGAGGAGCACGAGGCGGCGCTCGCCCGCACCCGGCCACGCCCGGGCCTCCTGCCGCACCCGGTCCGCGAGGTCGGCGTGCGAGAGCGTGTCGGTGCCGACCACCAGGGCCGGCGCCGTGCTGTCGCTGGTCGCGGAACCCGGGTGCCAGAACGGCATCGGGCGCACGCTGCGGTCCAGAACCTCGCTCATAGTTAGGTGAGGCTAACCTATGTACGGGCAGCGCGGCACGGGTCCCCCACCATGACCTCGACCACACCGCCGAGCCACGCCGAGCGAGGCCGGCGGCGCCGGCTCAGGCGAGCTGGCGGGTGCGGCGCAGCGCCATCTCGGCCAGGGCGGCCGCGATGTCCGGGACGATCGCGTCGTCGAACGCCGCCCGCGGCGAGTGGTTGTCCTCGGCGTCGTGGTGGTCGGCGTGCGCGCAGGCCGACACGTTGAGGTAGGCACCGGGCACCTGCTCGAGCACGAAGGACATGTCCTCCGAACCGGCCTCCGGGTCGGCCATGTCGGCCCAGCGATCGTCGCCGAACAGGTCGGCCACCACGCCCTGGGCGAAGGCCTGCTCGTCGGCGTCGTTGACGGTGACCGGGTAGCCGTTGCCGAACCACACCTCGGCGGTGAGCCCGTGCGCAGCCGCGATGCCCTCGGCGACCCGGGTGACGACCTCGTGCGCCTTGGCGCGGTGCTCGGGCGAGAAGGTGCGCAGCGACGCCTCGATGACGGCGTCGTCCGGGATCACGTTGTTCACCGTGCCGGCGGCGACCTTGCCCACGGTGAGCACCACCGGGTCCCAGACGCTGAACTGGCGGGTGACCGCGGTCTGGAAGGCCAGCACGATCTCGCAGGCCACCGGAACCGGGTCGCGGGTGCGGTCGGGGGCCGAGCCGTGGCCACCGAGGCCGCGCACCGTGACGACGATCTCGTCCGCGGCGGCCATCAGGGTGCCGGGCCGCCCGAACCAGGTGCCGAACGGGTAGTCGGCCGAGTACACGTGCACGGCGTACGCCGCGTCGACCCGGCGACCGGCGGCCTCGAGCAGGCCCTCCCGGATCATCGGCTCGGCCCCGCCCGGGCCCTCCTCCGCCGGCTGGAACATCAGCACCACGTCGCCGACCAGCTCGTCACGCAGCTCGTCGAGGACCCGGGCCGCGCCCACCAGGCCGGCGACGTGCAGGTCGTGCCCGCACGCGTGCATCAGGCCCGGCCGCTCGGAGGCGTAGTCGACGTCGAGCTGCTCGGTGACCGGGAGCGCGTCCATGTCACCGCGCAGCAGCACCACAGGTCGCTCCCCCGACACCGGCGCGCGCCCCCGCAGCACCGCGACGACCGAGCTCAGCGACTCCCCCAGGGTCACCTCGAGGTCGATGCCGTCGAGGGCCTCGAGCACCGCGGCCTGGGTGTCGGGCAGGTGCAGCCCGAGCTCGGGGATGCGGTGCAGCCGGCGGCGCAGGTCGACCAGCTCGGGGCCGATCCGGCGGGCAACGGCGAGGGTGTCGGAGGTGGCGGGGGCGTCGGGGGCGTCGGGCACGGGCCGAGACTAGCCGCCCGGCATCCCGACGAACTGGGCGCGACGCACGCGCAGCGCCTCGAGCAGCTCGCGCTCGTGCTCCAGCGCGTGCTCGTCGGCGGCCGAGTGGTACATCCGTCGCCGCAGCAGGGCGAGCTCGCTCGCGGTGTCCTGGAAGGAGCGCATCGCCGCGAGCCCGGCGCGGCCGGTGTTGGC
>DASSQL010000059.1:0-4109 GCA_035702525.1 Ornithinibacter sp.
GTGGGTGGCACGGTCGCGACCCAGTCCAGGCCGTAGAAGACGATGAACACCCACATGCCGGGCTGGATGCCGGGGGCGAGCACGGCATCCAGGGCGAGTAACGACAGCCCGCGCCCGCCGTAGTAGGCCACGAGCAGCCAGCGGGGGTCGACCCGGTCGGTGAGCCAGCCGGAGGCCACCGTGCCCACGATGTCGAAGATGCCGACGACGGCGAGCAGGCCGGCGGCGGTCGTCGACGGCATCCCGTGGTCGTGGGCGGCGGGCACGAAGTGGGTCTGGATGATGCCGTTGGTCGACCACCCGCACACCCAGAAGGTCAGCACCAGCGCCCAGAACGACCACCGGCGGCTGGCCCTGCGCAGCACGTCGACGGCCAACCGGGCGGGGGAGGAACCGCTGATCTCGGCCTCGACGACGACGCTGCCGGGCTCGAGGCCGTACGGGAGCAGGCCGTGGTCGGACGGACGGTCGCGCAGGAACCCGACGACCAGCCCCGCCATGAGCAGCGCCAGCACCCCGACGATGCCGGCCGCCGCCCGCCAGCCCTGGTCCGCCGCGGTGCGGGCGATGAGCGGGAGGAAGAGCAGCTGCCCGGTGGCGTTGGCGGCGGAGAAGATGCCCGTGACCAGCCCGCGGTGGGTGTGGAACCACCGGTTGGCGACGATCGCGCCGAGCACGAGCGCCATCGCCCCGGTGCCGATGCCGATGAACACGCCCCAGAGCAGCCAGAGCTGCCAGGGCTGGGTCATCAGGGTGGTCAGGCCGCTGGCGACGCCGACGACGACCAGTGCGACGGCGACGGTGTGCCGCACGCCGAAGCGCTCCATGAAGGCCGCGGCGAAGGGCGCGGTGAGGCCGTAGAGCACCAGGTTGAGGCTGACCGCGCCCGAGGTGACGGCCCGCGACCAGCCGAACTCGGCCTCGATCGGCTCGAGCAGCACCCCCGTGGAGCTGCGGAAGGCAGCCGCGGCGACCAGCGCACCGAGGGTGACGGCGGCCACGACCCAGGCCCGGTGCCACCGCGTGCGCGGCGGGTCACCGACGAATGTCCCGGGGTCCTGGGTCACCGGGACAGCATCGCACTAGGGTCGGCTGCGTGACGGGCACGGACCAGTGGGCGAGAGCGACGGCCGGGCTGGCCGCACCGCTCGTGGCGGTCGACCTCGACGCCTTCGACGCCAACGCCGATGACCTCGTCCAGCGGGCCGGCGGCCTGCCGATCCGGGTCGCCTCGAAGTCGGTACGGTGCCGCACCCTGCTCGACCGGGTGCTGGCCCGGCCGGGCTTCGCCGGGGTGATGTCGTACGCGGTGCCCGAGGCGGTCTGGCTCGTGGGGGCGGGGCTGCGCGACGTGTTCGTCGCCTACCCGTCGGTCGACGAGGCCGCGCTGCGGGCGGTCGCCACCGGCGACCTGCTGCGGGCCGAGGTGACCCTGACGATCGACTCCGTCGAGCACGTGCGCTGGCTGCGCGACACCCTGGGGGCCGACCTCGCCGGAGTGGGCGTCGCGCTCGACTGCGACGCCTCGCTGCGGGTCGGCCGGGTGCACCTCGGGGTGCGACGCTCACCGACCCGTGGAGCCGAGCAGGCGCTCGCCGTGGTGCGGGCGGCCCTGGGGGTCGGGCTCGACGTGCGGGGCGTGATGTTCTACGACGCCCAGGTCGCAGGACTCCCGGATGCCGGTCCGCACATCCGCACGATGAAGCGGCGCTCGGTGCGTGAGCTGGGGGAGCGGCGCGCTGCCGTGGTGACCGCGGTGCGAGCCGAGACCGACCTGCGCTTCGTCAACGCGGGTGGCACCGGAAGCCTGCACCGGTTCGGCGGCGACCGGGTGGTCACCGAGCTGGCCGCCGGCTCCGGGCTCTACGGCCCGACCCTCTTCGACGGCTACGACGACTTCACCCCACGGGCGGCGATGGCGTTCGCGCTCCCGGTCGTGCGGCGCCCCGGCCCCGGGTACGTCACGGCCTTCGGGGGCGGCTACGTCGCGAGCGGGGAGCCGGGCTGGTCGCGGGTGCCGTCGCCCGTGCAGCGCGGGCTGAAGCTGGTGCGCACCGAGGCGACCGGCGAGGTGCAGACCCCGCTGCACGGCGACGACGCCGACGGGCTGCGGATCGGGGACCGGGTCTGGCTGCGGGGTGCCAAGGCCGGTGAGCTGCTCGAGCGGTTCGACACCGTGCACCTCGTCGCCGGGGGCGAGCTCGTCGGCACGGTTCCGTCGTACCGCGGTGAAGGAAGGAACTTCGGGTGAGTGAGTGGCGCAACTGGGGTCGCAACGTGAGTGCGACCCCGGCGGAGGTGCAGCACGTCGGGTCGGTCGCCGCGGTCGCGGATGCCGTGCGGCGGGCCGCGTCGAGCGGGCAGCGGGTGCGGGTGGCCGGGTCGGGCCACTCGTTCACGCCGCTCGTCGCGACCGACGGCCTGCTGCTGCACGTCGACCGGCTGAGCGGCGTGACCGGCATCGACCGGGAGCGACGCCGGGTGCGGGTGCTCGCCGGGACCCCGCTGCACGTGCTCAACCCGGCGCTGCAGGCGCTCGGGCTGGCCCTGCCGAACCTCGGGGACATCGACCGGCAGACGATCAGCGGCGCGATCGCCACGGGAACCCACGGCACCGGAACCCGGCGCCACGGCATCGCCGCAGCCGTCAGCGGGCTCACCCTGGTGCTCGCCGACGGGTCGACGCTCACGTGCTCGGCGCAGGTCGAGCCGCACGTGTTCGCCGCCGCTGCCGTCGGGCTCGGCGCGCTGGGGGTGGTCACCGAGGTCGAGCTGCAGTGCGTGCCGGCCTACCGCCTGCACGCCAAGGAGGGGGTGGCCTCGCTCACCGACCTGCTGCCCGTGCTCCAGGAGGAGGCGGACGCCACCGACCACCTCGACCTGCTCTGGTTCCCGCACACCGACCGGGTGGCCACCAAGCGCAACGACGTCGTCGAGCCGGGCGAGGGCCCGCCCCCGCTGCCGGCCTGGCGCTCGCGGCTGGAGGACGACCTGCTCGCGAACCGGGTCTTCGAGGGCGCCAACCGGCTCGGCGCGGCGCGGCCGGCGCTCGTGCCCGCGATGAACCGGCTCAGTGCCCGGATGCTCGGTTCGCGTGAGTTCGCCGACGACTCGTGGAAGGTGTTCTGCTCCGCGCGCGACGTGCGGTTCGTCGAGAGCGAGTACGCCGTGCCGCGACAGTCCGTCGAGGCGGTGCTCACCGAGCTGCGGGCCTGGTTCGCGCGCACCAGCGCGCCGGTGCCCTTCCCTGTGGAGGTGCGCTTCATCGCCGGCGACGACGTGTGGCTGTCGACGGCGTACCAGCGGGACAACGCGTACGTCGCGGTGCACCAGTACCACCGGATGGACCCGCGCCCGCTCTTCACCGCGTTCGAGGCGATCGTCGCCGAGCACGCGGGCCGGCCGCACTGGGGCAAGGTGCACACCCTCGGGGCCGACAGGCTGCGACGCCTCTACCCGCGGTTCGACGACTTCCGCGCGGTGCGTGAGCGGCTCGACCCGGGCCACCTGTTCACCAACGAGCACGTCGCGCACCTGCTGGACGCGTGACCACGGTGATCGTGCCCGAGCGCGAGATCACCGCCGAGGTGGCCCTCTGCCGGCCGAACGGGCGGCTGAACCCGGCCGCGGTCGGGTGGACCCGGCATCCGCTGCACGACACCAGCCGGATCGGCACCGGCCGGTACGGCTGGGGACGCAACAAGCGCTGGGAGTACTGGGCCGTCACGACGCCGACCCACCTGGTCGGGGTGACCGTGTCGTCGCTCGACTACGCCGGGGTACACGCCGTCTGGGTGCACGACCGGCGCACCGGCGAGACGCTGAGCCACGACGCGATCGACCCGCTGGCCCGCGGCGCGACCCTCCCGGCTCGGCTGGATGCCGGCCCGGCCCGGGCCCGCACCAAGGACCTCTCGGTCGACATCGAGCCGGTGCCCGAGGGCACCCGGCTCGCGGTGACCGCACCGCGGCTGCGCCTGGAGGTGCTCGCCGAGCGTCCGCCGGGCCACGAGGCGATGGGGGTGGTCGTGCCGTGGTCGCCCCGGCTGTTCCAGTACACCGTCAAGGACGTCGCGCGGCCCGCGGTCGGCCGGCTGTGGGTCGACGGC
>DASSQL010000060.1:0-6600 GCA_035702525.1 Ornithinibacter sp.
CCGGTACACCGTGCCGCTGCGGGCGGCCGTCGGCGGCCTGGCCGTGCTGGCCGTGCTCGTCGGCGACCGGCCCAGCGCCGGAGGCGTGCTGGTGATCGCGCTCCTGACGGCGCTCGCGCTGCTGGTCGTCGAGGTGCTGCGGCGCTGGGGCAGCGCGGACGGCGAGCCGGTTCCCGACGACGCCGCTGTGGCGCCCGGAGCGCCTGCCTAGCGCGAGGACGCTCGCTCAGCCGCGGCGGCGGCCGAACAGCAGGTAGGCCGCGGGCACCAGCCCGGCGGAGTTCACGACCGTGATCGCCAGGCCCCAGGCCGCCTTGGGCCCGTTGACCTCCTCGACCGGCCGGTGCCTCAGGTCGAGCAGGGCCCACGCGCGCATGCCGGCGTCGAACACCGCGACGCCGACCAGCAGCCGCTTCCGGGCGGGCGTCAGGTCGTCCCAGCGCTGGCGGGCCGGGTTCACGACGTGGCCCCGTCGCGGCAGACGTGGAAGCGCTCCAGGCGGGCGTCACCGAAGGTGAGGTCGGACCACCGGCCCGAGTACTGCAGCACCGCGACCGCGGAGGTCGGGAACCCCTCGGCCATCTTGCGGTGCCCCTCGACGCTGCCCTCGCCGTCGCAGAGCAGCTCGGCGAGCGACGGGATGCCGGGGGCGTGACCGACCACCATGAGCACGTCGGCGTCCTCGTCGGCCTCGTGGATGACCTCGAGCAGCCGCTCGGGGGTGGCGAGGTAGATGCGCCGGTCGAGGTGCACCTCGGTCTCGGGGCAGCCGCTGGCCCAGACGCTCTCGGTGGTCTGCTGGGTGCGCTCGGAGGTGGAGCAGAGCACCTCGTCGACGCCGATGCCGTGCTCGACCAGCCAGTGCCCGGCGGCGGTGGCGTCGCGCCGGCCGCGCCCGGTGAGCTCGCGTTCGTGGTCGTTGTCCCAGCCCCGTTGCTCGGCCTTGGCATGGCGGAGGAGGACGAGGGTGCGGTCCTGCGCTGCACGGGTCATACCCCGATCATGCACCCACCCCATCTCCGCTGTCCCGCGACGCCGGTGCCTGCTGGCTCACCCGGCGCCAGGTTGGCAGCAGGGGCGCGGAGCAGGTCCGGCGCCACAGGGAAGGGACGACCAGTGTCAGCACTCGACGACATCCTCGGCGCACTGCCCGCGGACCAGATCTCGCAGCAGGTGGGCGCCTCCCCCGACGAGGTGCGCACCGCGGCGGCAGCCGTGCTGCCGGCGCTGCTCGGTGGCCTGCAGGCCAACGCCGACGACCCCTCCGGGGCCGGCTCGATCCTGCAGGCCCTCGGCCAGCACGACGACGACCTGCTCACCGGCGGCGCCGACCTGTCGGCCATCGACGAGCAGGACGGCACCGCCATCGCCGGCCACATCTTCGGCGACCAGGAGGACGAGGTGGTCAACCGGCTCGGTGGCCTGCCCGCGGTCGGCGGCTCCGGCCTGGGCGGCGACCTGGTCAAGAAGCTGCTCCCGATCCTCGCGCCGATGGTGCTGTCCTGGCTCGCGAACAAGGTGCTCAAGGGTGGAGGCGGGGGCCCCGGCGGCACCGCGCCCGCCCAGCCGGCCGAGCCGGCGCCGTCGCTGCCCGGTGGCGGCGGCAGCGCACCCGGGTCGCTCGACGACCTGCTGCGCGACGTGCTCGGCAGCGCGGCGGGCTCGGCCGGTACCGGCTCGGGTGCCCCGGCCGGTGGCGGGTCACCGGGCGGCTTCGACCCCGGCAGCATCATCGGCGACGTGCTCGGCGGCATCCTCGGCGGTGGCCGCCGCTGAGCGGCCGGGCAGCGCCAGCAGCAGCCCCACGACGAGCAGCACGGCTCCGAACCCGGCCGCCCACCACGCCGTGTCGGCCGGGATGCCGAGGTAGACCGTGATGCCGAGGATGCGCGAGAGCCCCCACGGCAGCAGCCCGACCTGGTCGTTCCAGGCCGTCAGGGCACGCTCGAGGCCGACGAGGCCGATCACCGATGCCGGCACGGCCAGGCCCGCACCGACCGCGGCGAGCACGGTGCCGCCCGCCCGGCGACGCCCGATGGTGACCGAGAGCGCCCACCCGGCCGCCACGAGCAGCCAGAGGAACAGGGCCACGGCGACGGTGACGTACACCGTGCGGCGGCCCGGCTCGGTCCAGAACGCGTACCAGTAGCCGCCCGGACCGGTGGACGCCATCGCCAGCAGGGCCAGGGCGCAACGCGCCACCAGCACGCCACCGGCGGCCGCGACCACGCCCCACGGCACCCGGCCCCGCAGGAGTGCCCAGCCCGCCCCGACCAGCACGAGCCAGGCGCCGAGCACGACGAGCAGGTGCACCGGCGCGAGGAACGAGGTCTGCACCGCCCGGGTCGCGAGCAGCAGCGCACCCGGAACGGCGACGAGCAGCGCGCGCTGCGCCCGCGGCATCCCCGGCCCGACCTCCGCCGCGCGCCACGGCCGGGTGGCTGCGACCCAGTGCGCCGCGGCTGCCGGCGCGAGCGCCCGGCCACGCCGGCGGTACGCGAGGACCGCCCCGGCGACCAGCCAGCCGAGCGCGAGCACGAGCAGCCCGCGCGCGAGCCAGGCCATCGCCGGGTCGCGCTCGCTGCGGCCCAGACCGAGCTCGGCGGCGGTCAGGTTGTAGGCCGGGTGGTCGATGTCGCCCTGGTAGCGATCGAGGTGGGATGCCGCGAGCGTGCGGTACCGCCCGAGGGCGGCCGACCACTGCTCGCGGGCCTGCGAGGACCCGGTGGCGTGCCACTGGCCCTGGCGCAGCGCCAGCTCGCGGTACTCGGCCAGCAGGCCGAGGGTGTCGACCTCGTAGTCGAGGGTGCCGAGGAGCGCCTGGCGCATCGCGGGGTCGCGCCAGGTGGCCGCGTCGGTGCCGGCGACCAGGGTGCGCATCCGCTCGGCGTCGGCGACCGCCTGGTGACCCTCGGCGACCGCCTCGTCGACCCGGCCCCCGGTGACCGACGAGATGACGTCGAGCACCGCGGAGTCGCCGGTGAGGATGTCCCACTCGAAGATCCACATCATCGGGGGCGGCTCGAGGCCGATCGCCCGGACCTTCTGCTCGGCGAACGGGCCGATGTACAGCCCCCGGGTCACGGCATCGCGGGAGCCGGCCATCGCCTCGGTCACCGCCCGCACGGTGGCCGGGTCGTCGGAGAACCAGCGTCGGGCCCAGTCGGCCGTCACGGCGCCGACGTCCGCGTCCGGGTCGCGGGCCAGTGCGCCGGCCAGCACGGTGTTGAGCTCGTAGAGCTGCCAGAAGCCGGTCTTGAGGTAGAGCGTCATCGGGCCGGCGCGCCAGGGCCCACCGTCCTGGGTCCAGACCCAGACGCCCTCGATGTGCGGGTTGGCGGCGAGCAGCCGCTGCAGGGCATCGCGGTACTCGGCGCCGAGGTCGTTCGGGAAGGCGCCGTAGCCCTCGAACTCGCGTCGGCTCTGGAACTCGACGATCCGCCGCTGGCTGCCGGAGAGCAGCGTCTCGTTGAGCGGCAGGTGGCTGTAGAAGTCGCCGAGCGTGTACTTCGTCGACACCACCAGTGCCGGCGAGTCGATGCCGTCGAGCACCGCCGCGTACGAGTCGGGGTCGGTGTGCATGTCGCCCACGGCGCCGACCCCGACGCTCCAGCTGCGGAAGATGACGTCGCGGCCGGTGCGCTCGGCCTGCCCGGTGAGCGCCGTGAGCATGGCGCGCACGGCATCCACCGTCGTGACGGCGAGGGACGAGTAGTAGTCCCAGCCGTCGACGTCGTACACCCGGCCGGCCTCGCCGATCCGCACGAGCACGCCGTCGAGTGACGGAGCCGCGGCGTACAGCTCGTCGAGCCCGGCGGTGTAGACGGCCCAGAGGTCGGGGCTCGTGGTGTCGAGCGAGCCGACGTGCTCGGTCAGGTACTGCTCGAGCGGGGTGGTCAGGGTGAGCATGTCGGTGCGCAGCACGACCTTCATGCCGAGCTCCTGGGCGCGGTCCCAGAACGGCGTGAAGGCCTGGCGCATCGCCAGGGCCCGGGCCACGTGCTCGTCACCCGGGGCGTAGACCGGCCCGTCCGGGGCGCCCTGCAGGGTGACGAACTCGATGAAGCCGGGGAAGGCGACCGCGGTGTACCCGTTGGCGAGGGAGTGCCGCAGGAACGTGTCGAAGTCGGCGTAGGCCGTGGCCAGGGCCGCCTGGTCGACGTACGGCGCGGACGGCAGGATGACGTCGGCGAAGGCCTTCGAGGCGTGCGAGTAGTCGGTGCCGGCGGCCCACTGCGCCGGGTCGGGGGTGACGCCGACGGCGCCGAGGTCGACCATCCGGAAGGGCAGCCGCGAGGTGACCTCCCGGCCGACCCGCTCGGTCACCGGATGCCCGCTGCGCACGGCGGCCGCGAGGTCGTAGACGGCCCGCACGGCCCCGCTCTCGCTCGTGGCGGTGACCTCGAGGGCCGAGGCGTCGCCGGCGAGTCGGTAGGTGTCGTCGTCGAGGTCGCCGGTGCCCGGGCGCAGGGTGAGGGTGGCCCGGCCGCTGTGGGCCGGAGCGGCGGCCACGGCCGCGGCCAGCTCGTCGAGGGCGACCCGGGTGCGCTCGGTGCGCGGGGCGTCGACGACCTCGATCGTCGGTGGCGGCACGGCGGGGGCCACCGCGCCGACCACCGCGGGCACGGCATCCATGCCGGCGACCGGCTCGGCACTGATGCCGAGCGCACTGCCCACCCCCAGGGCCACGCCCAGGCCGACGGCGAGGAGCGCGACGACCGCCACGGCCGCGCGCCAGGCGGGTCTGCGTGCCGTCGTCACAGCGGGGAGGGTAACCACGCAGGCTGGCAACCGGCCCCCGACCTGCTGGGAGGTTGCCGAACCGAGACCGGTCCGTTGTCAGGCGGTGACCGCGGCCTCCCCGCCGGTCACCTCGGCCGGTGCCGAGGTGCGGATCAGGTGGTCGAAGGCCGACAGGGCGGCGGTCGCGCCACCCCCGGCGGCAGCCACGATCTGCTTCCACGGTGACGTGGTGCAGTCGCCCGCCGCGAACACCCCGGGGATGCCGGTCGCGCCGCGGGCGTCGACCACGACCTCACCGTGCGGGGTCATCTCGACGACGCCGTCGAGCCACTCGGTGTTGGGGAGCAGCCCGACCTGCACGAACACGCCCTCGACGGGCAGCAGCTGGGCCTCGCCACCGGCCCGCAGCGCGTGCCGGAGACCGACCACCTTGGTGCCGTCGCCGACGACCTCGGTGGTCGCCGTGCCCAGCAGGACGTCGACATTGGGCAGGCTGCGCGCCTTGCGCTGCAGCACCTCGTCGGCCTTGAGCTCGTCCGCGAACTCGACGAGGGTCACGTGCGACACGACACCGGCCAGGTCGATGGCGGCCTCGACGCCGGAGTTGCCGCCGCCGACGACCGCCACCCGCTTGCCCTTGAACAGGGGCCCGTCGCAGTGCGGGCAGAACGTGACGCCGCGGTTGCGGTGCTCGTCCTCGCCGGGCACGTCGAGCGTGCGCCAGCGGGCACCGCTCGCGATGACGAGGGTGCGCGAGCGCAGCACCGCGCCGGCGGTCAGGTGCACCTCGTGCAGTCCACCCACCTCGGATGCCGGGACGAGCCGCTCGGCGGTCTGACCGGTGACGACCTCGACGCCGAGCCCACGGACCTGGCGCTCGAGGTCGCCGGCCATCCGGGGGCCCTCGGTGTGCTCGACGGACGGGTAGTTCTCGATCGACATGGTGTCGAGCAGCTGGCCGCCGAACCGCTCGGCGAGCAGGCCGGTGCGGATGCCCTTGCGGGCGGTGTAGATGGCGGCGGTCGAGCCGGCGGGGCCGCCGCCGACGACGAGCACCTCGAAGGGCTCGAGCTCGGCCAGGCGCGCGGTGTCGCGCTCGGCGGCACCCTCGTCGAGCTTCGCGACGACCTCGTCGAGGGTCATCCGGCCCTGGCCGAACAGCTCGCCGTTGCGGAAGACCATCGGCACGGCCAGCACGCCGCGACGCTCGACCTCGTCGGGGAAGACCGCGCCGTCGATGGCGACGTGGTGGACGTCCGGGTTGAGCACGGCCATCAGGTTGAGTGCCTGCACGACGTCCGGGCAGTTCTGGCAGGACTGGCTGAAGTAGGTCTCGAACCGGTGCTCACCGGTGAGGCCGCGCACGGCATCCAGCAGCTCGGCCGCGGCGGTGGACGGGTGCCCCCCGACCTGCAGCAGCGCGAGCACGAGGGAGGTGAACTCGTGACCGAGCGGCAGCCCGGCGAACTCCACCTCGACGTCGGTGCCGGTGCGCACCACGCGGAACGAGGGACGCCGGGTGGCGTCCCCCGTCCGCACGTGGCTGACCCGCCCGCCGGACAGCGAGGCGACCTCGTCGAGGAGGTCGGCGACCGTGCCCGACGCGGGCGACCCGTGGAGGCTGGAGACCAGCTCGACGGGCTCGACGACCTTGGTGAGGTACGCCGAGAGCTGCTGTGCGAGAGCGGGATCGAGCACGTGGATCAGATCTTCCCAACGAGGTCGAGCGACGGGGCGAGGGTGTCCTCGCCCTCCTCCCACTTGGCGGGGCAGACCTCGCCCGGGTGGTTGCGCACGTAGATGGCGGCCTTGACCTTGCGCACCAGCTCGGCGGCGTTGCGGCCGATGCCCTCGGCG
>DASSQL010000061.1:0-3352 GCA_035702525.1 Ornithinibacter sp.
CGAGCTGGTCGCGGGCCGATCGGCCCCACTCGCTCCACCGCGGGTCACTGCTCACGTCACCGGTGACGAACAACGAGTCCTGGAGCACGGCGTCGACACAGGGGCCGGACCCGATCTCGTACTGCAGGACGTCCGCTCGCACGGCCTCCTGCGCGGTGCTGGCTACCGTGCTGAAGCTCCCCGCGCGCAGCATGCTGATGCTCGCCCACCGCGCCCCCGGCACGCGGTCGACGGCCGCGAAGACCAGCCGCTCGACCGGTTGGCGCTCGTCCTCCTGCGCAGCCATGCACTCCGCGAGCGAACGCATCGCCGCGGCGACCCCGATGAGGTCGTACTCGGCCGGGGCCGGGGCCGGGTCCGGTGCCGTGACGCGGGTGCCGTCTCCCGAGTGCGTCATGCCCTCACCACCAACCTCGTGCCACCGAACCCACCATCCAGCCCCTCATTATCCGGCCTGCGCACCCCGCGGGCGCCTGGTCATGGCCAGTCATTTCCCTTCGGGCCGGTTTCGCGCACGCCCCCGTGCGGTGGCTGCGTCCGTGCGGGGCAGACCACGTTCGGTGGGTGGCGGTTCCGGGTGGTCCCGGACGGGTACGAGGTGGGCGTCACCGATCAGGAGGTCTCCATGGATCAGGTCCGCGACGACGCTCGCCGCCACACGGCTGACGCTCCGGCGCGTCAGAGGGTGGTGGTCACGGGCGGCGCCGGTTTCCTCGGCAGCCACCTCTGCTCCGCGTTGGTGGCGCGGGGCGCGCAGGTCCTCGCCCTGGACAACTTCCTGACCGGGCCTCCCAACAACGTCGCGAACCTCATGCACGATCCGCTGTTCCGGCTCGTGCGCTGCGAGGTGACGGACTTCGTGCACGTCGGCGGCCGGGTCGACCTGGTGCTGCACTTCGGCTCTCCTGGATCGCCGATCGACTACCTGCTGATGCCGGTGGAGACCCTGAGTGTGGGCTCGATGGGTGCCTGGCACCCGCTGGGCCTGGCCAGGGAGAAGCGGGCCCGGTTCGTGCTGGCCTCGACCTCCGAGGTGTACGGAGACCCGCAGGTGCCCCCTCAGCCGGAGAGCTACTGGGGGCACGTCAACCCGATCGGCCCCCGCGGTGTCTACGAGGAGGGAAAGCGCTTCGGTGAGGCGTTGACGACCGCGGCATCGCCACCGGCCCAGTGCACGAGCCGGAGTCAACGGTCGACCTCGTCCTCGTCCGCCCGCAAGTCGGGGCCGTCCTCGAACCCGGCCGCACGGCACCGATGGGCCAGCACACGTCGGGCGCGGGTGGGCCTCAGCAGCTCGTGGCTCTCCGGTCCGCAGCCGTGTAGGTTCACCGCTGTCTCGGGGGCGCCGGCATCGAGCGCATGGTCGGTCGGACAATCCTTGAGCGCGCTGGGATGGTCGGCGCACTCTCAGGTGATTTTCAACCCAACGGTGCTGCCAGACAGCCCGTCACGCCCAGTCCTCGAGGGCCGGCGGTGCGTAAGGTCGACGGCAGTGTTCCACCGCAGGAACCGAAGAGGTGCGTGGGCGTGATCGAGACAAGCCGTGACACGGGCGGGAGACCGCTCGCCGAACTGGTCCTCGTGCGGCACGGGGAGAGCGTGGGAAACCTGGCCGCAGCGGCCGCGGGTCAGCAGGCCCGTGCCCGGCTCGACCTCGAGTACCGCGACCCCGACACGCCGTTGTCGGACAACGGGATCGCGCAGGCGAAGGCCCTCGGGCGGCATGTCACACAGGTGGCCGAGAACGAGCGCCCGCAGGTGGTGGTCGGCTCGCCGTACGTGCGGGCGGTCAGCACCATGGAGCACGTCCTCGCCGGGTGGGCGGGTGCGCCGAAGCCGGTGCTCGACGAGCGGCTGCGTGAGCGCGACCTCGGGCTGTTCGACGGCATGACAGGTCAGGGGATCCGTGACACGTACCCGGAGGAGTCTGCGCGGCGCGAGGCGATGGGGAAGTTCTACTACCGGCCCCCGGGCGGCGAGAGCTGGACGGACGTCGTGCTGCGGGTGCGGGGGGTGCTCGGCGACGTGCGTCAGGAGTACGGGGGGCGGCGGGTGTGGGTCTTCAGCCACCAGGCGGTGATCATGGCGTTCCGCTATCTGCTGGAGTCGCTGAGCGAGCAGGAGCTGCTCGAGGAGGACGGCCGCACCCCGCTGGGCAACTGCTCGCTCACCGTCTACCGCCCGACGCAGGAGGGCCGGTTGGCGCTAGTGACCTACGGGTCGGTCGAGCACCTCGAACCGACCGAGGCCGAGCCCACGCACGAGGACCCGCACGCGGCCCGCTCACCGTCGGCGGCGGGGGACCGGTCGTGAAGGCGGCATCGCCTGGCGAGCCCGAGGTCGTCACCCCGGCGCTGCTGCGCGGGTGGCCGCTGCCCTCACCGGGGGGGAGCAAGAACGAGAAGGGTCGGCTGCTCGTCGTCGGGGGCGGCGTCGAGACCCCGGGTGCCGTTCTGCTCGCCGCCGAGGCGGCTCTACGGGTGGGTGCCGGGAAGGTGCAGGTGGCCACGACGGCCGCCACCGCGACCCTGCTGGCCGTAGCCCTGCCGGAGTGCCTGGTCGTGGGCCTGGACACCGAGGCAGGTGAGCTGGCGGCGGCCTCGGCAGACCGGCTCCTCGAGCTGACGGAGCAGGCCGATGCCGTGCTGGCCGGCTCCGGCATCGGTGACCCGGAGGCAGCCCGGGCCCTGATGGAGGCCCTCGTCCCGCGGCTCGACACCCCGCTGGTCGTAGACGCGCTGGGGACCGCGTTCGTCACGGCGCACCCGGAGGGTGTGCGGCACCTGCAAGGCCGCGCGCTGCTGACGCCCAACGCCGGCGAACTGGCCCGGCTGCTCGACGAGGACCCCGAAGGGGTCGAGGACGACCCGCTCGCGGCTACCCGGCGCGCCGCCGAGCGCACCGGGGTGACGGTGTTGTCCGGCGGCGAGAGCTCCTTCGTGGCAGAGCCGCTCGGGACCGCCTGGCGCCTCGACGTCGGCGCGCCGGGCGCCGCGGTCGCCGGGTCGGGTGACGTCAAGGCGGGCGCCGTGGCGGGCCTGCTCTCCCGCGGGGTGCCACCGGTGCGCGCGGCGGCCTGGGGCGCCTACCTGCACGGCCGGGTCGGCGAGCGACTGACGGTCGAGGTGGGGCGCACCGGGTTCCTCGCGCGGGAGGTGGCACGCGGCTTGCCCGCTGCGGTCGCAGAGGTCGAGCTGGGCGTCACGCCCGGGTGACCCGCTCGAGCTGGACGCCGGCCCGTTCCAGGGGGTGCAGCACGCCGACCAGGTCGCGACCCTGGCAGGTGTCGACGGTGAACGCGGTGGTCGGGGCGGCACGCAGGGGTCGTGCTTGCACGAGGACCTCCGTGTTC
>DASSQL010000062.1:0-12475 GCA_035702525.1 Ornithinibacter sp.
CCGAGCCAGGTGTGCTGCACGCCGAGGATCTCGCGGGCGGCGGCCATCTCGTCGCGGCGCACCTGGGCGAGGTCGCGCAGGATGTGCACGTCGTTCTTGAGCCGGGGGTTCAGCACGTCGCCGCGCTCACCACCGGTGCACGACACGACGAGCACCTCATGGCCCTCGTCGACGTAGCGGGCCATCGTCGCCGCGCCCTTGCTGGACTCGTCGTCCGGGTGCGCGTGGACGCACATGAGCCGGAGCCGGTCGGACACGTGGGGACCCTTCGGTGCAGCGGTCTCGGGCCGTACCCGAGAATGGACGCCGTCCATCCTCTCATCCGGCACGGACCCCCGGACCACCGCACGCCAGCCCCGTCGAAGGACATGTATGCCGTTGCCCCGCCCCGCTCCCGGCACCACCCGCTGGTGGGTGGTGGGCGTCCTCGGCTGCCTGGCCGCCGTGGCCTACATCGTCTGGTGGGGATTCGCCTCGACGACCGGCACCGTGCGCCCCGAGGTCACCGGCTACGAGGTGCGCAGCGACACGTCGATCGTGGTCGAGTACGACCTGCACCGGCCCGAGGGCGTTGCCGTGGTCTGCCGGATCAGCGCCCTGGACGGCAGCCGCAACCGGGTCGGCACGGTCGAGGACGCCGTGCCCGCGGAAGGCGCCACGTCGGTGCACCGGGTCGTGTCGCTGCGCACCAGCGTGCGCGCCGTGACCGGGGTCGTCGACAGCTGCACCCGGGTGCTCAACACCCCCTGAGCGGGCGACTGGGCCACCGGGCGCGGGCGGCCGCGCCCTGGCCACCCCTGCAGCGATCATGGTGGCGATCCGGGCCCGGGTTGGTAGACTGATCACTTCACACCTCGGGTCTGGGTCCGACACGCGTTGCCGAACGGCATCCATCGGAACCCGGGCCCGTTGCCGTAGCACCGAGGTGCCGCCCCAGCCGGGCGGGCGCCGCCATGACCCAGGAGTGAGTGACGTGACCGAGACCGCCAACCAGGCGAGCTTCCTGACCCAGGGGGCGTTCGACCGCCTCCAGGCCGAGCTCGACGAGCTCTCCGGGCCGGGCCGCACCGAGATCGCGAAGAAGATCGAAGCCGCGCGCGAGGAGGGTGACCTCAAGGAGAACGGTGGCTACCACGCCGCCAAGGAGGAGCAGGGCAAGATGGAGGCCCGCATCCGCCAGCTCACCCAGCTGCTCGAGACCGCCGTGATCGGCGAGACCCCGGCCGACGACGGTGTCGTCGAGCCCGGCATGGTGGTGACCGTCGACATGTTCGGCGACGAGGAGACCTTCCTGCTCGGCTCGCGCGAGATCACCGACGACTCGATGCACGTCTTCTCCGAGAAGTCCCCGATCGGCGCGGCCGTCAACGGCGCCAAGGTGGGCGACAAGGTCAGCTACACCGCCCCGAACGGCAAGCAGGTCGAGGTCAAGGTCCTGGCCACCAAGCCCTACGAGGGCTGAGCGACACCACCGCCCACGACGGGCGGATGACGAGGGGCCGGGTCCGCGTGGACCCGGCCCCTCGTCGCGTCAGGGCTCGCGCCGGCCCGTGACGACGGTGCGGGTGGCCCCGCCGACCCAGACGGTGCCGTCGACGACGGCGACGTGCACCCGCCCGACCCGGCCGATCACGGTGCCCTGCGCCGCGACGTAGTGCTCGGGCAGGTGGCCGGCCGGCACGAGCCACTGGGCCAGGCCCGCGTTGAGGCTGCCGGTGACGGGGTCCTCGGCGAAGTCGCGACCGTCGGAGTAGATCGCCCGCACCTCGGCGGCCACCCCGTCGTCACGGGCCCCGGGCGGGTAGACCGCGACGAAGCCGACCTTGAGCCCGGCGCACAGGCTCGGGTCCGGCACGGCCGCGAGCACCGCCTCGGGTGAGCGGAGCAGCACCCCGATCCAGCCGGGGCCGTTGTCGACCCACGCGGTCTCGAGCACGTCGGCCGGGTCCAGTCCCAGCGCGGTGACGACCCGCTCGGCCTCCGCGGCGGCCACCGGGCCGGTGCGGGTCAGCGGCGGGGCGGCGAACCGGAGCCGCTCGCCGCGCCGCACCTCGACCAGGCCGGCGGTGCACTGCTGCACGACCACGCCCTCGGATGCCGGTACGCCGCCGGCCTCGAGCCACGCGTGGGCGCTGCCCAGGGTGGGGTGCCCGGCGAAGGGCAGCTCACCGCCGGTGGTCCAGATCCGCACCCGGTAGTCGGCGCCCGGGTCGGTGGGGGCACACAGGAAGGTCGTCTCGGACAGGTTGGTCCAGCGGGCGATGGTCGCCATCTGCTCGTCGGTGAGGTCGTCGGCGTCGTGGAAGACGGCCAGGGCGTTGCCGCGGCAGGTGGACTCGGAGAACACGTCGACGAAACGCACGGCAGGCATGGGCCCCATGCAACCACGCCCGCCCCGCGACCCCGTCGCGAGGCCGGCGGGCGGCCTACGTCGTGGGCGGGTCGGTCGTGGCGGCGGTGACGGCGGCCGCGCGAGCGTCGCCGGTGAGGTCGGTGCGCACGACCACGCCGAGCTTGCCCATGGTGGTGCGCATGCCCTCGCCCAGGCCACTGGTCACGACGCGCTCGAGCCCGTGCTCGCGCACGAAGCGCACGATGCGGGCGTGGTGCGTGCCCTCGGGCCCGATGCCGTGCAGGTCGCCCCAGCCGACGGGCACCTCGGTCCACGAGGTGACCTCGCCGTCGGTGACGTCGGCCACGGCCACCGTCTGGGCGCGGCCGAGGCCGCCGCCCACGGTGCCGTGCGGTGTGGTGGTGACGCCGATGATCATCTGCCGATCGTACGGCGGCCCCGCAGGCGCTCAGTCGGTGGTGCGCCGCACGTAGGCGCGGATGGCGAGCGGCGCGAGGATCGCGGACAGCCCGATCGTCCAGATCAGCGTGGCGGTGACGGGGAACTGCAGCGGCAGCGCGGCGTCCGGGGGCACCGGGAACCCCTCGTTGCCCCACAGCTCGCGCAGCGCCTGCACCAGCGCGCTGATCGGGTTCCACTCCGCGAGCCAGCGCAACACCGGGGGCATGCCCTCGGGCCGCGCGAACGCGTTGCTGAGGAAGGTGATGGGGAAGATCGTCACGAACATGACGCCCTGCACCGCCTCGACCGAGCGCAGCGACGACCCGACCAGGATGCCGATCCAGATCATCATGAACCCGAACAGCACGAGCAGGCCGTAGCCGACCAGGCCCTTGGCCAGGCCGTCGTTGATGCCCCACCCGATGAAGAGCCCGGTGACCGACATGACGACGATGCCGAGGCTGGAGTGGATCAGGCTGGAGACGCTGCGGGCCACGACGACCGCACCGCGACCGATCGGCAGCGAGCGGAACCGGTCGACGATGCCCTTGCCGAGGTCGTTGTTCAGCCCGATCGCCACGACGAACGAGCTGAACGCCATGGTCTGGGCCATGATGCCGGGCAGCAGCCACTCCTTGTAGTCGACCCCGGGGATGTTGATCGACCCGCCGAACACGAACGCGAAGAGCAGCACGAACATCACCGGCTGGATGGTGACGTCGGTGAGCATCTCGGGCTGGCGCTTGATGTGGGTGAGGTTGCGGCGGATCAGCGCCCCGATCTGCCGGGTGCCGGTGGCCCCGCGCTCGTCGGGGTGGGTGGCCTGGAAGTGGGTGGCCGTGGTCGAGGTCATCGGACCGCCTCCGTGATCTGCTCGTCGTGGGACGGCGCCTGCTCGTGCTCGGCCTTGTGCCCGGTGAGGTTGAGGAAGACGTCGTCGAGGCTCGGCCGTTGCAGGCCGATGTCGTCGAGGTCGATGCCGGCGTCGTCGAGCCGGGCCGCGATGCGGGTCAGTGCCCCCACCCCTTCGGCGGGTGCCGTGATGTGCCGGGCGTCGCGGTCGACGTGGATCTCGCCGACCTCGGAGCGCACGATCTCGACCGCCGCGTCGACCTCGGCCGCGCGGCTCACCGTGACGACCAGGCTGGCCGCGCCGGACTGGTCCTTGAGCTCGAGCGGCGTGCCCTGGGCGATGATCCGGCCGTGGTCGACCACGACGATGTTGTCGGCGAGCTGGTCGGCCTCGTCGAGGTACTGGGTGGTGAGGAACAAGGTGGTGCCGTCGCGCACGAGGTCGCGCAGCACGCCCCACAGCTCGACCCGGCTGCGCGGGTCGAGGCCGGTCGTGGGCTCGTCGAGGAAGAGCACCGGTGGGGTGGCGATCAGGCTCGCGGCGAGGTCGAGCCGGCGCCGCATGCCGCCGGAGTACTCCTTGACCACCTTGTTGCCGGCCTCGGACAGCGAGAACCGCTCGAGCAGCTCTTCGGTCGACGACTTCACGAGCCGGCGGTCGAGGCCGTAGAGGTCGCCGATCAGCCGGAGGTTCTCGCGGCCGGTGAGCAGCTCGTCGACCGTCGCGGACTGGGCGGTCAGGCCCATCCGGTGGCGCACGGCATCCGAGTCGGCGACGACGTCGAACCCGGCGACCCGGGCGGTGCCGCTGGTCGGGATGCTGAGCGTGGTCATCATCCGCACCGTGGTGGTCTTGCCCGCCCCGTTGGGGCCGAGCATCGAGAACACGGTGCCGGCGGGCACCGAGAAGCTGACGCCGTCGACCGCGGTGAAGTCGTCGAACGTCTTGACCAGGTCGACCGCCTCGATGGCCGGGGCACTCATGACACCAGGCAGAACGGGTGCCCAGCCGGGTCGAGGTAGACGACGAAGCCGCCCTCCGCGGACGGCTGGTGCTCGTGCCGGGTGGCCCCCGCGGCGAGCACCTGCGCCTCGCCCTCGGCGAGGTCGGGGACCCGAAGGTCGAGGTGGAACTGCTGCGGGTGGTCGCCGCCCGGCCAGGTCGGCGCGACGTAGTCACCGATCTGCTGGAAGGCCAGCGCCGACGCGCCCGGTGCGGCGCCCGGCGGGAGGATGGTGACCCAGTCGTCGTCGGAGTCCTCCTGCACCTCCCAGCCGAGCAGGCCGGCGTAGAAGCCGGCGAGCGCCGGGGCGTCGGGGCAGTCGATCGCCACGACGTCGAGGACGGGTCTGGTCTGCGGAGCGGTGGTCTCACTCATGGCGGCAACCCTAGGTGTGACCACCGACACCGGTCTTCTCGATTTCTGCCGTGCTGTGGCTCAGGCCCGCAGGTGCCCGCGGAGCAGTGCCCCGGCCCGCTCGGCCTCCTCGACGGTGTTGTTGAGGTGGAACGACACCCGCAGCCGACCGGCCCGCTCCGACGCGACGATGCCGTGCTCGGCGAGCAGGCCGGGCACCTCGGCGTCGGCGGCCAGCGCCCGGATCGCCCGCCCCGACGGCTCCAGCCCGGCCCCGGCGGCGAAGGCGGCCTCGACCTCCAGCGCGTGGGCGTGCAGGTCGGGCACCCCCACGCGCTCGAGCAGGGCCAGCGAGGATGCCGTGCCCACCCACGCGTGCCACCCCGGCGAGACGTCGAAGCGCCGTGCGTCGGACGCCAGCCGCAGCGGCGAGCCGTAGATCGACGACCAGGGCAGCTCCCCCGCGTACCACCCGGCGGCGGCGGGGACCAGCCCGTCCGTGCGGTCCGCTCGCACCGTGAGGAAGGCGGTCCCCCGCGGCGCGAGCAGCCACTTGTACGCCGCACACACGGTGTAGGCGAACCGGCCGGCCTCCAGTGGCAGCCACCCGGCAGCCTGGGTGACGTCGACGAGCACGTCGACCCCGTGCTGCGCGGCGGCCGCCTCGACGGCGGCCAGCGGCGCGACCGCACCGTCCGAGGACTGCACGGCCGCGAGGGCCACCAACCCGGTCGAGGCGTCGACGTGCTCGGCGATCTCCGCGAGCGGCACCTCGACGACCCGGATGCCGCGTGCCACCTGGACGAGGAACGGGAAGGTCACGCTGGTGAACTCCCCCTCGGGCACGAGCACCGTCGCGCCGTCCGGCACCGCCGCGGCGATCATGGCGACGAGGGGTGAGACCTGGCTGCCGATGGCCACCGTGGCCGCCGGCACCCCCACCAGCCGCGCGTACGCCTCCCGGGCGGAGGCCACGTCGCCGTCGTAGCCCGGCGCGTGGGCGACTCCTCGCCGCCACTCGTCCTGCGCCATCGCGAGGGCGGCCAGGGTCGCCCGCGGGGGCAGCCCCATCGTCGCGGAGTTGAGGTAGGTGCCGTCGGGCTCGAACTCCTGCGCCCAGGGCCAGTCGCTGCTCATCGCCCCAACGTAGACGTGGCTGCGGTCGAGGCCAACGGTCCCGCCAAGGCTGCGGCGGCGGCCGGATAGCCGTCCGCGAGCAGCCCGACCGCGAAGAGCACGTAGGCGGAGTCCACGCGCCGGTGGGGGTGGTCGGGCACCCGCCAGCCGCCGCCGTGGTCGTCGGTGACCCGGGCGAGCACGCGGTCCCCGACGTCACCGGGGGCGTGCCGGAGCACCCCGCCCGACCCGACGACCAGCGCGACGTCGGCCAGCGGGCGCGGGCGCTCCGACGGGTGCGGGGGCCGGCCGTGGCGACGCACCGCGACCACGGCCGCGGTCGAGGCGATCTCCTCCTCGGCCGCCCACTGCGCGGGAGTCGACGCGAGGTGGGCCGTGTCAGCGGCGACGGCCCTCGCATACCTGATCATGTTGTCGGACAACGACATCCGCTCACGCTCAGCCGCCTCCACCACGCCCTCGGCGGTCCACCTCATGCCGAGGTCGGCCTCGACGGTGCGCGCGTGCCACAGCGTGCCGACGACCTCGCGGTGGATGGTGGCGTCCTCCCCCTGTGGGGTGATCACCGAGTAGACGTCGGTGGTCGCCCCGCCGACGTCCACGACGAGCACGTCGCCGCCCACGACGTCGGCGAGCACCTCGACCCCGCGGAGCACGGCATCCGGCGTGGGGGCGCGCACCAGCTCGGCGAACCCGCGACCACGGGAGAGCCCCTTGCCGCCGATGACGTGGGTCAGGAAGGCCTCGCGGATGGCGGCGCGCGCCGCCTCGGGCGCGACCACCCCGATGCGGGGCAGCACGTTGGCCGTGACGACGTGCGGCCGCCCGGTCGAGGCCAGCAGGGAGGCGACCTCGTCGGCCGCGTCGGCGTTGCCGGCCACGACGACCGGTGCGGTGAGGCGTGCCTTGGCGATGCGCTCGGCGTTGTGCAGCAGCACGTCGGCGTTGCCCCCGTCGGTGCCGCCCACGAGGAGCACGAGGTCGGGGGATGCCGCCCGCAGCGCCGCGACGTCGGCGCCGGTCATCGGGCCGCACGCGACGTGCACGACCTTCGCCCCGGCCGACAGTCCGACCCGGTGCCCGGCCTCGGCCGTCACCTCGCGCTCGTAGCCGACGACGGCCAGGCGCAGCCCGCCCCCGGCGCTGGAGCAGACGAGCACCTCGCCCGGCTCCCCGTGCGACGCGAGTGACGCGCGCACGGCATCCACGCCGTCCATGACGTCGGTGGAGACCGTCGTCGGGTGGCTCGCGGTGCCGAGCACCTCACCGGTGGCGACGTCGACGAGCACCGCCTTGGTGAAGGTCGACCCGACGTCGACGCACAGGACCGAGGGCACGACAGGCACGGCAGGCACGACAGGCACGGCAGGCACCACGGGTCAGGTGAGCCGGTCGAGCGCCTGGCGCAGGTCGGCGACGAGGTCCTCGGCGTCCTCGATGCCGACCGACAGGCGGATCAGGTCGCCCGGCACCTCGAGCTCGGTGCCGGCCACCGACGCGTGGGTCATCCGACCGGGGTGCTCGATGAGCGACTCGACGCCGCCTAGCGACTCCCCGAGGATCCACAGCTGGGTCTCGGCGCAGACCTTCGTCGCGACGTCCTCGCCGCCCTTGACCCGGAACGCCACCATGCCGCCGTACCGCCTCATCTGCCGCGCGGCGACGTCGTGGTTGGGGTGGTCGGGCAGGCCTGGGTAGTGCACCGCCGTGACGCCGTCGTGGCCGAGCAGGAACTCGACGACCTTCTCGGCGTTGTCGCAGTGCCGTTCCATGCGCACCGCCAGGGTCTTCAGCCCCCGCAGCACGAGCCAGGCGTCGAACGGACCGGCCACGGCGCCCATCGCGTTCTGGTGGAACGCGATCCGCTCGCTGACCGACTCGCCGTCGCGGGTGGTCGCACCGGGCGCGACGACGACGGCACCTCCCACCACGTCGCTGTGGCCGCCGGCGTACTTGGTGGTCGAGTGCACGACGACGTCGGCACCGAGGGAGATCGGCTGCTGGAGGTAGGGCGAGGCGAAGGTGTTGTCGACCACGAGCAGGGCGCCGGCCTCGTGGGTCAGGGCGGCGATGGCCGCGATGTCGGCGATGCCGAGCAGCGGGTTGGTCGGGGTCTCGAGCCACACCATCCGGGTCTCGGGCCGCAGCGCCGCACGCACCGACTCGACGTCGGCGACCGTGGCGATCGAGTGCTCCACGCCCCAGGGCCGCACCACCTTGTTGAACAGGCGGTAGGTGCCCCCGTACGCGTCGGACGGCACCACGACGTGGTCGCCGGGGGCGAGCAGCGCCCGCAGCACGGCATCCTCGCCGGCGAGGCCACTGGCGAAGGCGAACCCGCGCTCACCACCCTCGAGCGCCGCGATGCACTCCTCGAGCGCGGCGCGGGTGGGGTTGGCCGACCGGGAGTACTCGTAGCCGCCGCGCAGGCCGCCGATGCCGTCCTGCTTGTAGGTGCTCACCTGGTGGATCGGGGGGACGACCGCACCGGTCGTGGGGTCCGGCTCCTGCCCGGCATGGATGGCGCGCGAGGAGAAGCCGAGGTCGTCGAGATTCATGGGCGACAGCGTATGCCGGGCGACGGGCCCGGGCAGACGCCCCCAGCCCCTCGTCACCCACCCTGGCCGACCCCGGCCCGGTCAGGATGGGTGATGAGGAAGCTCGGGTGGGCGTCAGGCCCCGGCGCCCCAGATCGCGGTCGCCGTGGTCTTGCCCCCGGCGCCGGTGGCCCCGCAGGTGCCGTTGCCGTACGCGGCCAGGGCGACGGTCAACCGCAGCTGGGTCGCACCGACACCGGTCTCGCTGTCGATGTCCCAGACCTGGGTGGCGCAGGCGCCCGGGGCGAGGGGCGCGTTCAGGCTGAGGGTCATGGTGGCCGAGGCCTCGCCCTTCGGCGGCCCGTCGGGGTTGAGAACGCGGGCGGTGCTGGGCGACACGCTGAACTCGCTGGTGACCTTCGGGGTGACCGTGATGTTCTTCGCCGCGTTCCCGGGCGCCTTCTCGGCGGCGATCGTCGCCGTGAACGTGGTGTTCGCGGGGATCGTCGTGGTGCCCTTGTTGCACAGCTTCCAGGTGAAGGTGCCCAGCGTGTGCCCGTTGACCGGCTTGGTCGCCGTGCTGCTGGTGATGCCGGTGTCCGGCTCGAAGGTCACCACGTGCGACGGCGAGCAGGACTCGGCCGCGGCCGGCTGCCCCACGAGGATCACGGGCACGGTCCAGGCCGCGCCTGCGACGACGCGACGGGTGACGAGCGTTTCGGCCATGTGAGCTCCACCTTCGGCAAGGGTTGAGGGGGGTCCTGCGGTGTCGTCACCCTAGGAGCGGCCACTGCCGGTCCTTTACCCGTTCTTTACCTTTTCCTTCCTTCGTCTTTACGGTCTGGCCGATCGGCCGACCCGGGTCCGACCAACGGACCGGATCCGGGATGACGCGGCGCCCCTCGCGTGTTGCCTTGACATGCTCTTCGGATCCCGCGCCAAGACCACGCTGCCCACCCCCGACGACGCCCTGCCGGGCCACGACCGGCGGCTGTTCGTCGTCCCGACCAGCCACGCGGTGCTCGGCACCCCCCTCGAGGGGCCCTGGCCGGACGGCACCGAGGTGCTCTACGTCGCCATGGGCTGCTTCTGGGGCGTCGAGCGGATCTTCTGGAAGCTGCCCGGCGTCGTGACCACCGCGGCCGGCTACATGGGCGGGTACACCCCGAACCCGACCTACGAGGAGACCTGCACCGGGCGCACCGGTCACGCCGAGACCGTGCTCGTGGCGTACGACCCGACGGTCACCTCCCCCGAGCTGCTGCTCAAGGCGTTCTGGGAGAACCACGACCCCACGACGCGCAACCGGCAGGGCAACGACATCGGCACGGCCTACCGGTCCGCGATCTTCTGGACCACCGACGCACAGGAGGCCGCCGCGCGCACCACTCGGGCGACCTTCCAGGACGTCCTCACCGGCGCCGGTCGCGGTGAGATCACCACCGACCTCGCCTCCGCGAGCGAGGCCGGCCCGTTCTACTACGCCGAGGACTACCACCAGCAGTACCTGCACAAGAACCCCAACGGGTACTGCAACCACGGCCCCAACGGGCTCACCTGCCCGGTCGGCGTCGCGAACCTGCCCGCCCAGACCGACGTGCTGCCGCCCGCCTGACCGGGTCAGCGGCGCGTCCTACGCGTCGCTGACCCCTCGGGATGCCGGGCGGCCGGCGGATGCCGTCGCCGCGGCATCCGCCGCGGGGTCGGTCCGCGCGATGCCGAGCCGGCGGGCGAAGACGAACCGCTGCTGCACGGCGTACGAGACGAAGAGCAGCAGGCCCTCGGTGGCGAGCTTCGCGAGCAGCAGCCCGGCGCCGAGGACCACGACGAGGGTGTGCATCAGCGCCCAGTTGACGACGAGGATCGCGGCGACCAGGGCGGCGTACCGCGGCGCCGAGGCCGGGCCCCCGCGGCGGAAGACGAACCGGCGGTTGGTCGCGTAGTTGACGCTCGCGCTGGTGGCCCGGGCGCCGACGACCGACAGGGCCAGGCTGCCGGTGAGCGCGTCCAGCAGGAACAGCAGCGCGTAGTCGACGACCGCCGCGAGCGCCGACGACGCGGCGAACCGCAGCAGGGGTGCGTAGACCCGGGCCGAGTCGCGCACGGGGCGGAAGTGCGACGAGGAGTTGCCGTCGAGGTACACGGTGCTGATCGGCACCTCGACGATCGCGTGGCCGGCGTCGCGGGCGCGCAGCAGCAGCTCGAGCTCGTACTCGAAGCGCTCGCCCTCGACCTCGCAGAGCCAGCCGAGCAGCTCGGCGGGGTAGGCCCGCAGGCCGGTCTGGGTGTCGGTGAGGTCGATGCCGGTGGTGAGGAAGAACAGCCGGCGGGTGAGCCCGTTCCCGAGCCGGCTGCGGCTCGGCACCGGGCCGGTGAACTGCCGGGCCCCGAGCACCATCGCGGTGCGCGACGCCCGCACCCGACCGGCCACGGCGAGCACGTCGGCAGGGGTGTGCTGCCCGTCGCTGTCGGCGCAGACGACGTCCTCGCCAGGCCAGAGAGCCGCCGCGTGGTGGAACCCGGTCTTCAGGGCCCGGCCCTTGCCCCGGTTGGAGTCGTGGCGCACGACCACGGCACCCAGCGCGGCGGTGTCGTCGAAGACCCCCCGGCAGGCCGGGCCGCTGCCGTCGTCGACGACGAGCACGTGGAGGGAGGGGTCGGTGGCGAGCAGGTCGCGGACCAGGTCGACGAGGCGGTGGTCGGGCTCGTAGGCGGGCACCAGGACGATCATGGCCGGCCCCTCAGGCGCCGATGTAGAGGATGTCGGAGGTGCCGCGCTCCTGGCCGCGGCCCAGGGGGTTGTTCACCAGGTGGCCGTCGAAGACCATCGTCGACGAGCCGCCGCCGTCGAGGTTGTAGGCGACGCTGGCGCCGCGGTCGACGAACAGCTGCCCGAGCTCGCTCATCCCGACGCCACGGCTGTAGCCGGTGCTGCGGCCGTCGACGACCACGAAGATCAGGTGGTTGGCCTCGCCCAGGCCGATCGCGGTGCGGGGCTGGCGGCCCTGGATCGAGTGGTTGCCGAAGTTGGTGTCGACCTCCACGCTGTCGATGCCGTCGAGCAGCGTGCCGTCGTTCACCAGGGCCGGCCCGAACGAGAGCGTCTGCCACACCCCGTCCCCGACGAGCTGGTCGGCGTCGGCGGCGGTCTCGTCGTAGAGCTTCATGGTGCCGTCGCGGTAGAGGGCCAGCCCTTCGCGGGCCCCCTCGGACCGGTAGACCGTGCCGTTGCGGATGACGATCCCGGTCTCGCGGAAGCCGTAGTAGTCGCCGTTGACGGCGAAGACGGCGTTGACCGACGACGCGATCGCGCTCGGCACCTCGATGATGTTGAGGCCGAACTCGTCGTTCGCGAACGCCGAGCGCAGCGCGGTGGCATCGGTGAGGACGACGTCGGCGACGAAGTAGGTCACCTGGTCCGAGCCGCTCCCGACGACCGTGGTCGAGATGTCGATCGTGGCCAGGTCGCTCGTGTAGGTGGTGCCGGAGACCGTGCCGCCGGTCGAGGCCGTCGCGGCCGAGGCGGTGCCCTGGCTGGCCTCGTACGCGCTGGCGGAGCCGATCTCGACGTGGTCGATGAGGTAGCGGTCGGCCGCCCAGGCCGACCCGCCGGCGACCAGGGCCAGGGTGCCGATACCGCCGCCGAGCAGGGCGCGGCGGGTGGTCCTGGCACGGGACGGGGTTGCCGGAGGCTTCGTGGTGGTCATGGCTGCCACTGTCGACGGCACAACTGTGCCGCCGCTGTCATCCGTCCGTGGCGTCGCCATGATGGCACCGCGGTCGCGTTGCCGGACAAC
>DASSQL010000063.1:0-5311 GCA_035702525.1 Ornithinibacter sp.
TGGTGGTTCAGGCGCGGGTCGCACACCGACTCGTACCGCAGGTTGAGGTCGGCGTCGAGGATCTTCTCCGATCCGCCGACGCACTCGGTGACGTCGTTGCCGGTGAGCTCGACGTGGATGCCGCCGGGCACCGTGCCGAGACCGCGATGCACCTCGAAGAAGCCCTCGACCTCCTCGACGACGTCGTCGAAGTCGCGCGTCTTGTAGCCCGAGGCCGACTCGTAGGTGTTGCCGTGCATCGGGTCGCAGACCCAGGTGACCGACGCCCCGGATGCCGTGACCTTCTCGACGATCGTCGGCAGCGCCTCGCGGATGCGGCCGGCCCCCATCCGGGTGATGAAGGTGAGCCGCCCGGGCTCGCGCTCGGGGTCGATCTTGTCGATGATGCGCAGCAGGTCGTCGGTGTCGGCGTTCGCAGAAACCTTGACTCCCACCGGGTTTCGCACCGAGGCGACGAAGTCGATGTGCGCGCCGTCGAGGTCGCGGGTGCGCTCCCCCACCCACACGAAGTGGCCGGAGGTGTCGTAGAGGTTGCCGGTGCGCGAGTCGACGCGCGTCATCGGGCGCTCGTAGTCGAGCACGAGCGCCTCGTGCGCGGAGAAGAACTCGGTCGTGCGCATCGCCTCGAAGTCGGCGCCGCAGGCCTTCATGAACTTCATCGCCTTGTCGATGTCCTTCGCCAGGCGCTCGTAGCGCACGTTGGCGGAGTTGGCGATGAAGCCCTTGTTCCAGTCGTGCACGTGGCGCAGGTCGGCGAAGCCACCGGTCGTGAACGCGCGCACGAGGTTCAGGGTGGCGCTGCTCGCGTGGTACGCGTTGACGAGGCGCTGGGGGTCGGGGGTGCGCGACTCGAGGGTGAACTCGAAGTCGTTGACCATGTCGCCGCGGTAGGCCGGCAGGGTCACACCCTCGCGGGTCTCGTCGTTGCTCGAGCGCGGCTTGGCGTACTGCCCGGCCATCCGGCCGACCTTGACCACCGGCACCGAGGCGCCGTAGGTCAGGACCGCGGCCATCTGCAGGATCGTCTTGACCCGGTCGCGGATGTTGTCGGCCGTCGCCGAGGCGAAGGTCTCGGCGCAGTCGCCGCCCTGCAGCACGAACGCCTCGCCCCTGGACACCGCGGCGAGCCGGTCACGCAGCACGTCGCACTCCCCCGCGAAGACCAGCGGGGGGTAGCTCGCGAGCGTCGCCACGGCCGAGTCGAGGGCGTCGCGGTCGGGCCAGACCGGCTGCTGGGCAGCAGGCAGCTCGGCACCGGCGGCGAGCCGCTGGCGGGGGTCGGGATCGATGGTCGTGCTCACGAGGGTCAAGGATAGGTCCCGCGGCGGTGGGCCCCCTGCGAGGCCCGCATGCCGGTATGGCGTCAGGGCGTGCCCGCGGGTGCCGGGTCGTCGTCCTCGAGGCCGTGGGCCAGGGCGAACCGCACCAGCTCGACCCGGTTGTGCAGGTGCAGCTTGCCCAGGGTGTTCTGCACGTGGTTCTGCACGGTGCGGTGCGACAGGAACAGCTCGGCGGCGATCTCCTTGTACGACATCCCGGTGGCCACCAGCCGCAGCACCTCGGTCTCGCGGGCGGTGAGCTCGGGGATCGGCCGGCTCGCACCCGGCGTGACGGCCTCCGGGGTGGGGTCGGGCTCGCTGGCCATCCGCCGGAACTCCCCCAGCACCAGCCCGGCCAGCCCGGGGGTGAACACGGCCTCACCGCGCGCGGTGGCGCGCACGGCATCCACGATCTCGGCGGCGGACGCCGACTTGACCAGGTAGCCGGTGGCCCCGGCCTTGATGGCGGCCAGCACGTCGTGCTGCTCCCCGCTCGCCGAGAGGATGAGCACCCGGGTGGGCAGGTCGCCGATGGCGCGGCACACCTCGTCACCGCGCATGCCGGGCAGGTTGAGGTCGAGCACGAGCACGTCGGGACGGGTGGCGTGGGCCCGGCGCACGGTCGCGGGGCCGTCGCTCGCCGTCGCGACGACGTGCAGGCCGTTGCCGACCAGGTCGCGCTCGAGGGCGGACAGCCACAGCGGGTGGTCGTCGGCGACGAGCACGGTGGGGGCGGCATCGGTCATCGGGGCTCCTGGGAGGCGTGGGAGTGGGCGGCGGAGGGGCCGGTCGGGCGGGCTGCGGGCGCGGCGGTGCGCGGCACCGTCATCCGCACCACGCAGCCCCCGCCGGGTCGGGTCGTCCAGGTCACGGTGCCGCCGAGGTCCTCGACCCGGCCGCGGATCGAGGCGCTGACGCCCATCCGGCCGCGGTCGGCGGCACCGAGCAGGTCGGCGGGGTCGGCTCCGAGGCCGTCGTCGCGGATGGTCAGCTCGATGCCGTGCGAGTCGCCCTCGAGCAGCAGCCACGCGTGCGCGCCCGGGCCCGCGTGCCGTGCGACGTTGTCGAGGGCCGCGCAGACCGCGGCATCGACCTCGACCGCGACGAGCCGGTCGACCACGACCGGGTCGGCGGGCACCGCGACGACCACGTCGGGCCGCTCGTGCGCGGTGAGCAGCACCCTCAGGTCGACCTCGGCACCCTCGACGCCGCGCAGGTCGGCGACGTCGGCGTCGGGCGCCCCGGTGCCGGAGACGAAGCGGCGCAGCGAGCGCTCCTGCTCGGCGGCGATGACCGACAGCTCGCCAGCGTCGCCGCCGATCTCGTCACCGCGGCGGTGGATGTAGGCCAGCGACTGGAGCACCCCGTCGTGCACGACCCGGGCGATCCGCTCGCGCTCGTGCAGCCGCTCGCGCTCGAGCAGCACCTGCTCCTCGCGCTCGAGGCCGGTGCGGGCCAGGTCGACGGCCAGCCCGATCAGCCCACCGAGCAGCACGACCAGCACGATGTTGTGCACGGTCGACTGGGTGGGGTGGCCACCGACCTCGACCAGGTCCGCGGCGACGATGGCGGCGGCGGCCAGGAGCCCCCCGCGCACCCCCGCCACCACGGCTCCGCCGGCCACCGACCCGGCCGCCCAGATCGTCGGGATGGTGAACTGCCCCGCCGCGATGGCCTCCGGGCTCTCGGCGAGCATCGTGGCGAGGATGCCCCCCACCGCGATGGTCACCTCGATGACCACCACCCGCACGGTGCGCCGGCGGTAGAACAGCAGACCGATCGACCACGCGAACATCACGCCGAGCACCAGGCCCGCCACCCACGGCCGCACCATGGTCTCGTGCCGCTGCCAGGCCAGCACCGCGGCGTACAGGGCGGCGAGCGGGCGGAAGACGTCGAGGCCGCGGTGGAACGACTCGACGACCACCGGCTCCCGCCGGCCGGTGCGCTCCGAGCGCGGGCCGAGCACCCCCATCGGCGAACCCGTCAGCTCGCGCGGCGCTGCGAACCGGTGTCGCCGTCGTCGCCGGTGCCGTCGTCCCGGGTGGCGCCGTCGCCGGTCTGGCGGTCGCCGGCCTCGCCGTCGTCGAGGCCGAGGGCGTCCTCGAGCTCGGAGGCGGCCCGACCCGGCTGGGCGGCCTCGGCAGCCTCCTTGGCCTTGTTCTTCTTCTCACGGGCGATCCGGTCCTTCATCGCCGTGGCGTACATGTCGACGTACTCCTGGCCGGACAGCTCCATCAGCGCGTACATGATCTCGTCGGTGATCGAGCGAAGGACGAACCGGTCGCCCTCCATGCCCTCGTAGCGCGAGAAGTCGAGCGGGGTGCCCACCCGCACGCCTACCCGGATCAGCTTGGGGATCTTGGTGCCGGTCGGCTGCGCCTTGTCGGTGTCGATCATCGCGACCGGGATGACGGGCACACCGGCCTCGAGCGCCATCCGGGCCACGCCCGTCTTGCCCTTGTAGAGCCGGCCGTCGGGGCTGCGGGTGCCCTCGGGGTACAGGCCGAGCAGCTCGCCGCGGCCGAGCACCTTCAGGCCCGAGCGCAGGGCGGCCTCGCTGGCCCGGCCGCCGGAACGGTCGACGGGCAGCTGGCCGACGCCCTTGAAGAACGCCGCGGTCATCCGGCCCTTGAGGCCCTCACCCGTGAAGTAGTCGCTCTTGGCGAGGAACGTCATCCGGCGCGGCACGACGAGCGGCAGGAAGATCGAGTCGGAGAACGAGAGGTGGTTGCTCGCGAAGATCGCGGCCCCGGTCTCGGGGATGTGCTCGGCGCCGTCGACCCACGGGCGGAAGAGCAGGCGGAGGATCGGCCCCAGGACGACCGTCTTCAACACCCAGTAGATCACCGGACCACCCTTCGTCGCGCAACGCCCAGACTCTAGTGCACTGGGTCACACTGCCTCTCCGGCGCGCTGCCGTGCGAAGATCGTTGTCCCGAACCCGCAGCACCCGAGGAGACCCCGTGCCCGACCGGCCCGGTGACATGGACGAGCGCGACGTCGACGCCCGCTTCGCCTCCATCGTCGCGCGCTGGGACGGCCCCGTGCCCGACGCCGACGACACCCCGGCCGACCACGCACCGGGTCGCTCCTCCACCGACCCTGCCCTCGCCGACGGGCTCACCGACGGTGACGCCCCGGCCGAGGACACCGACGAGACGCCGGTCGGCGAGCCGGATGCCGGTGAGCCGGCCGCGCCGCAGGGCGCCCCCCGCTCCCCCTGGGTCAACCCCTCACCCCTCGACGTCGTGGTGCCCTCGTCGGCCTGGCGGGCCGCCGAGCCGGCCGACCCCGAGACGCAGGCCGCGGCCGAGGAGGCCGAGAAGGCGCTGGAGGAGGACGAACACTTCGAGCCCCCCGAGGTCGTGCTCCCCCCGCAGGAGGACCTGCACTTCTGGGGCGCGGTGATCGGGCTGGTGGCCGGCCCGCTGATGCTGCTCTGGGTCGTGTTCGCCAGGCCGTCGCACAGCACCCGGTGGTTCATCGTCTCGGTCGTGGTGTCGCTCGTCGGTTTCGGGCTGCTGGTACTGCGCCAGCCCAAGCACCGCGACCCGACCAGCGGCGACAACGGCGCCCGGGTCTGACCCGACGGCCGCGACGTAGCCTCAGGGGATGATCACCGGGGCCCACGTCATCCTGTACAGCACCGACGCCGACCGGGCCTTCTTCCGCGACGTGCTCGAGTACCCGTCGGTCGACGCCGGTCACGGATGGCTGATCTTCGCCCTCCCGCCGGCCGAGCTGGCGGTGCACCCGGCCGCCGGGGCAGGTCACGAGCTCTACCTGATGTGTGACGACCTCGACGCCTTCCGCGAGCGGATGGCGCTGCTCGGGGTGCCGAGCGGCGAGCCGAGCACCGAGCGGTGGGGCACCGTCACCGCCCTGACCCTCCCCGGCGGGGGCACCCTGGGCGTCTACCAGCCGACCCACCCGTCACCCACCGCCCGCCCCTGAGGCGCCCCGGGGGGTCGAGGTCCCACGACCGTCTC
>DASSQL010000064.1:0-4451 GCA_035702525.1 Ornithinibacter sp.
CCAGCTCGCCCGCCCGGTGCAGGTGCCAGCCGAGCCCGTCCGGGTCGTCCCGGTGCCGGTCGTCCAGGCGCCGGTGCACGGATTCCGGGTCGGCGACGAGCCGGCAGACGGTCAGCGGCACCCGTACCGCCTCCGCGTGCCGGGCCCGGTTTCGGCCGTCTCCAGGACCCCGGCGAGCACCAGGGTCGAGAAGCCGAGGTCGACCTCCCGTTCGCGGAGCAGGTCCCCGGCGGCGACGGTCGTCTTGCCGACCCCGACCGTGCCGGTGAGCAGCAGCGCCCGCGGGCTCACCGGACCGCGAGGCCGTGCCGGGCGAGGTGCTCGTGCAGCGCGTCGAGGCCGTCGCCGTGCACCCAGTGCTCCGCGGCCAGACCGACCTCCCGGGCCGACTCGACGTTGCGCAGGCTGTCGTCGAGGAACAGCACCCGGTCGGGCCGCTCGCCGAGCCGGTCGAGGATCCTCGTGAAGTACGCCGGGTCGGGCTTGGCGACTCGCAGGGCGTAGGAGTAGAACGCCTCGTCGAGCAGGTGACCGTAGCCGAGGTCGTCGTGCATGAAGGTCCCCCGCGCCACGTCCTGGTTCGTCGCGAGACAGCACCGGATCCCCTGTGCACGCAGGGCTCTGACGATCTCGTGGGTGCCGGGGACCGCCTCGATCGTCAGCCAGACGCCCACCAGGTCGTCGTACGCCTCGGGGATGCCCCAGCGCTCCAGCAGCCCCGGCAGCACCTCGAGCCAGCGCGCGTCGCCCGTCAGCGCCGGGCGCTCGGCGGCGAACGCCTCGGCCATGAAGCCCTCGACGTCGTCGACCCGGCCCTGGAGCGCGGGACGCATCGACTCCTCGAAGCCGGTCGGGGTGCGCTGCAGGACCCCGTCGGCGTCCCACAGGACGGTGGAGATCACTCGACCGGGTGCCGGGCGACGTAGTCGAGGATCGTGTCGGCGAGCTCGGGCCGGCAGACGACGAGGTCGGGGAGCATCACGTCCTCCTGGTTGTAGACCAGGGGCGAGCCGTCGATGCGGCTGGTGTGCAGGCCGGCGGCGCGGGCGACGGCGATCGGGGCCGCCGAGTCCCACTCGTACTGCCCGCCGGCGTGCACGTAGGCGTCGGACACGTCGCGGACCACCGAGATCACCTTCGCGCCGGCGGAGCCCATCGGCACCAGGTCGGCGCCCATCTCGGCGGCGAGGCCCTCCACGAACGCCGGGGGCCGGGTGCGGCTGACCGCGATGCGGGGCCGCTCCGCGGTGCGCGGCGGCACCAGCGGCGGGTGGCCGGTGTCGAAGGTCGCACCGATCCCGGGCTGGGCGACCGCGCCGACCGTGAGCTCGCCGTCCTGCCAGAGCGCGACGTGCACCGCCCAGTCGTCGCGGGGCGGCTCGGAGAACTCCCGGGTGCCGTCGAGCGGGTCGATGATCCAGACCCGGGACGCGTTCAGCCGGTCGCGGTTGACGATGCTGGCCTTGCTCTCCTCCGACATCACCGCGTCGTCGGGCCGGTGGGTCGCGCACAGCGCCATCAGCAGGTCGTGGGCGGCCAGGTCGCCGGCGTCCTTGAGCTCCCTGCCGGTCAGCCCCTGGCCGCGGACCTCGGTGAGCAGCTCGCCCGCGACGGTCGCGGCCCAGGCGGCGAAGGCGTGGTCGTCGGTCTGCGCGGCGACGGGCGGGGTGGGCAGGTCTACGGGCTCGGTCACGCGGCCGAACCTACCGGTTGAAGACGTTCTGGGTCCGTTCGAGTCCCTCGGTGAGCAGGGACTCCACGGCGTCGGCGGCCCGGTCCACCTGGAACGGCAGGATCTTGCGCTCGGTCGAGGAGTAGTCCTGCAGCACGAAGTCGGCCGGCGCCATCCGGCCCGGCGGCCGGCCGATGCCGACGCGCACCCGGAAGAACTCGCCCGAGTCCAGCGACCGGCGCATCGAGCGCAGCCCGTTGTGGCCGTTGTCGCCGCCGCCGACCTTGACCCGCAGGGTGTCGAACGGGATGTCGAGCTCGTCGTGGACGGCCAGGATCCGCTCGACCGGCACCTTGTAGAACTTGGCCAGCGCCGAGACCGGGCCGCCGCTCTCGTTCATGTAGCAGCGCGGCCGGGCCAGCACCACGCGCGGCCCGCCCGGGCCGCCGATCCGGCCCTCGACGACGTCCGCACGGCCGGTCTTGTGCGCGCGGAACGAGCCGCCGACCCGGGTGGCGAGCTCGTCGTTGACGAGGTAGCCGACGTTGTGGCGGTTCCCGGCGTACGACGGGCCGGGGTTCCCCAGCCCGACGACCAGCCAGACAGGCTCGGTCATCGGAAGCTCACGGGAACCCCGGCCCTTTCGTACGAGATCGGTCAGACGCCGCATCAGACGCCGCAGCGACGCAGGAGCGTCACTCCCCCTCGGACTTCTCCTCGCCCTCGGCGGACTCGCCCTCGGCACCCTCGGCGGCCTCGGCGGCCTCGGTCTCCTCCTCGGCCTCCTCGCGCTCGATGCCGACCTCGGCCTCGGCCTCGGCGAGCTCCTCCTCGACCTCCTCGGCGGTCGGGGCGTGGGTGACGTTGACGATCAGGTGGTCGTCGTCGACGAGGACCCGCGACCCGCTCGGCACCGACAGGTCCTTGGCCAGGACCTGGTCGCCGACGTTGAGGCCCTCGATCGAGACCTCGACGTACTCGGGGATGTGGGTCGCCTCGGCCTCCACGGAGATGAGGCTGGTCTCGGTCACGACCAGCGCGTCCGGGTTCGGCTCGCCCACCAGGTGGACCGGGATGTCGACGGTGACCTTCTCGCCCTTGCGGACGATGATCAGGTCGAGGTGCTCGAGGAAGCCCTTGATCGGGTCGCGCTGGATCTGCTTCGGCAGCGCCAGCTGCTCCTTGCCCCCGATGCTGATGGTCAGCAGGGCGTTCGCGCCGCCGTGCTTGAGCGCCAGCATCGTGTCGTGGCCCGGGAGGGTGATGTGCTGCGGGTCGGTGCCGTGCCCGTAGAGGACGGCGGGGACCTTGTCGGCGCGGCGGATGCGGCGGGCCGCGCCCTTGCCGAACTCGGTGCGGGGCTCGGCGGTGATGTTGCTGTCGGCGGTGTTCGCCATGGGGTGATGCTCCTCAGCTGATCTCGAGTACGTCGTCTTCGGTTCTGCTGCACGCAGCGGTGCACGTCGTGTGCTGCGACGGAGGAGGAGGGGCGCCGTGAGACACGGGCGCGGCCGGACGGTCACAGGACCGGGCCCGGCCACCGCGTCGATCACGGAGCACAAGGTCTCCCTCGCCGAGGCAACTGCACGATTCTAGCGACGCACGCCGGTGGGCGCGAATCCGTTGCGGGCCGGACTACTCGGCCGTCAGTGGGCCGTCACTGGGCGTGGCCGTCGAAGAGGCTCGTCACCGAGCCGTCCTCGAAGACCTCGCGGATCGCGCGGCTGATCAGCGGCGCGATCGAGAGCACGGTGAGCTTGTCGAAGTGCCGCTCGGCCGGGATCGGCAGCGTGTTGGTGACCACGATCTCCGAGGCGGAGCAGTTCTTCAGCCGGTCGACGGCGGGGTCGGAGAGGATCGCGTGCGTCGCGGCGATGACCACGCCGGCGGCGCCGTCGGCCATCAGCGCCTCGGTGGCCTTCACGATCGTGCCGCCGGTGTCGATCATGTCGTCGACGAGCACGCAGATCCGGTCGCGCACGTCACCGACGACCCGGTTGGCGACCGACTCGTTGGGCCGGTCGATGTTGCGGGTCTTGTGGATGAAGGCCAGCGGGGCGCCGTCGAGCCGGCTGGACCACTGCTCGGCGACCTTGATCCGGCCGGCGTCCGGGGAGACCACCGCGAGCCGCTCGTGGCCGTACTTCGCCCGCACGTGCTCGGACAGGATCGGCAGTGCCATCAGGTGGTCCACCGGGCCGTCGAAGAAGCCCTGGATCTGCGCGGTGTGCAGGTCGACCGCGATCAGCCGGTCGGCACCGGCGGTCTTGAACAGGTCGGCCATCAGCCGGGCGGAGATCGGCTCGCGGCCGCGGTGCTTCTTGTCCTGCCGGGCGTAGCCGTAGAACGGCATGACCACGGTGATCCGCTTGGCGGACGCCCGCTTGAGGGCGTCGACCATGATCAGGTGCTCCATGATCCACTCGTTGACCGGCGCGGTGTGGCTCTGGATCACGAAGGCGTCGGAGCCGCGGACGGACTCCTCGAAGCGCACGTAGATCTCGCTGTTCGCGAACTCGTAGGCCGAGGTCGGCACGAGGCCGGTGCCGAGCTGCTCGGCGACCTCCTCGGCCAGCCCGGGGTGCGCGCGGCCGCTGAAGACCATGAGGTTCTTCTCGGTGGTCCGCTTCAGTCCGCTCACGACGGGCGCTCCTGGGAATGGGAAGAAGAGGGGCTACTCGGATTCTGCCCCGGAGACGGTGTCGTTCTCCAACCCGGGCCCGTCCGTGTGAGACGTCGCACGTCCCTGCGCCTCCTCGGCCGCCTCGGCCATCGGCGT
>DASSQL010000065.1:0-5031 GCA_035702525.1 Ornithinibacter sp.
CATCGGCTCGCTCGACCTCGAGCAGACCCTGACCAGCCGCGACCAGATCAACGGCCAGCTGCGCGGGGTGCTCGACGAGGCCACCGGCAAGTGGGGCATCCGGGTCAACCGGGTCGAGCTCAAGGCCATCGACCCGCCGCAGTCGATCCAGGAGTCGATGGAGAAGCAGATGAAGGCCGAGCGTGACCGCCGCGCCATCATCCTCAACGCCGAGGGCACCAAGGCCAGCCAGATCCTCACCGCCGAGGGCGAGAAGCAGAGCCAGATCCTGCGTGCCGAGGGGTCGGCGCAGGCGCGCATCCTCGAGGCCCAGGGCCAGGCCCGTGCCATCCAGCAGGTCTTCGACGCCATCCACCGGGGCAAGCCGACCCAGAAGCTGCTCGCGTACCAGTACCTCCAGGTGCTGCCGCAGATCGCCCGCGGCGACTCGAACAAGATGTGGATCATCCCGAGCGAGCTCACCGACGCCCTCAAGGGCATCGGCGGCATGCTCGGCCGTGGCCAGGGCGGCTTCGACGGCGGCGACGAGGACGACTGGGTCGACCCGGGCAACGAGTTCGCCGACGCGTTCCAGGACGCCACGCTCGAGGACCCGGCCGAGGCGCTGGCGCGGGCCCGGGGCCAGGCCGGCCTCGCCAGCCGCGAGGCGGAGGAGCACGGGGCACCCGCGTCGCGCGTCCAGCCCCCGATCGAGCGGGGTGCGGATGCCGTGCCGCCGAGGCCCGAGTCCGCACCGACGATGCCGGTGCCGCCGGCCCCGCCGGTGCCGTTCTCCGAGGAGCCGCCCCCGCCGCCGCCTCCGCCGGCGGCCCCGCCGGCACCGCCCACCGACCAGGAGCCCCCGGCGCCCCCGCGCTGAGGCACCCGCCCCCTCGGGCGGAACGCACCGTCACGGCACGCGGACACCCGCATAGGGTGTCCGCGTGTCCGTGCTCGATGCCCTCCTCGTCGTCCTCGCGGGGATCGGGGCCGGCACGATCAACACGATCGTCGGTTCGGGCACCCTGATCACCTTCCCGACCCTGCTGCTGCTCGGCATCCCGCCGATCACGGCGAACATCTCCAACAACATCGGCCTCGTGCCCGGCAGCCTCACCGGCGCCATCGGCTACCGCAAGGAGCTGGTCGGTGCCGCGTCCACGCTGCGCCGGCTCGCACCGATGTCGCTCCTCGGGGCGGTCGTCGGGGCGGTGCTCCTCCTCGTCCTCGACCCGAAGCTGTTCCGGGCGATCGTGCCGGTGCTCATCCTCGTCGGGCTCGTGCTCGTCGTGACCGGCCCACGGATCAACGCGTGGGCCGAGCGACGCCGGGCGGAGGGGACGGCGAACGCGGCCACCCACGAGCGCGCCATGCAGGGTGGGGTCTTCGGCGCCGGGGTGTACGGCGGCTACTTCGGTGCGGCGCAGGGCATCATCCTGATGGGCATCCTCGGTGCGCTGTCGAGCGAGCCGATCCAGCGCCTCAACGGCTACAAGAACGTGCTCGCGACCATCGTGAACGGGGTCGCGGCCGTGGTCTTCGTGCTCGTGGCGAGCGACCAGATCGACTGGCTGGTCGTGCTGCTCATCGCGATCGGCTCGACCATCGGTGGCGTGATCGGGTCGACCGTCGGGCGGCGCCTGCCACCGCCCGTGCTGCGCGGCGTCATCGTGGTCATCGGCCTGGTGGCCATCGTCAAGCTCGTGCGCTTCCCCTGATGGACTGGCCCCTCGTCCCGCTCCTCGGTCTGGCCGTGCTCGCCGGCGGTGTCGTGCAGTCGACCATCGGCTTCGGGCTGGCCGTGGTGGCGGCCCCCGTCGTCGTGCTGCTCGCGCCCGACCTGATGCCGGCCGCGCTGCTGCCGCCGGCGCTCACCCTCCCGCTGCTCCAGCTCTCGCGCGGGCCGCGCGACATCGCCTGGCGACCGCTCGGCTGGGCCCTGGGGGCACGCACCCTGTTCACCCCTGTCGGGGTCGCGGTGGTGGCGTGGTTCTCGCCGCGGGCCATCGCCGCGCTCGTGGGCGTGCTGATCCTCGTGACGGTCGCCCTGTCGATCCGGGCGATCGACCTGCGGGCCACCCCGCGCAACGCGGCGGTCGCCGGCGCGGTGACCGGGATCTCGGGCACGGCGGCCGCGATCGGCGGCCCGTTCCTCGCGCTGGTGCTGCAGCACGAGCGCCCCGACCGGGTGCGATCGACGCTCGCGGTGTTCTTCGTCGCCGGTTCGCTGCTGGGGCTCACGGGCCTGTTCGTCGGGGGCCAGCTCACCCGTGAGCAGCTGGTCGCGGGGCTGGTCTGGGTTCCGTTCGGCCTGCTCGGCTACGTGGTGGGGGCACCGGTGCGGGCGCGGATCGACCCCGACCGGTTCCGTCGCGCGGTGCTGGCCTTCTGCGTGCTGGCCAGCGTCGCGGTCATCGTCCGGGCGGCACTGGCCTAGCCTTGCGGGCGTGCCGACCCCGATCGACGACCCCGCCGACCCGCGGCTGACCGACTACGTAGGGCTCACCGACGTGGCGCTGCGCCGCCGCACCGAGCCCGAGCGGGGGCTGTACATCGCGGAGTCGGAGAAGGTGATCCGGCGGGCGCTGGCCGCCGGGCACCGGCCACGTTCGTACCTGATGGGCGAGCGCTGGCTCACCGACCTGGCCGACCTGGTCGAGCGCGCGGAGGCCGACGGCATCCCGGTGTTCGTGGGCGAGCACGAGGTGGTCGAGGCGATCACCGGCTTCCACCTGCACCGGGGGGCGCTGGCCGCCATGCAGCGCCCGGTGCTGCCCACCCTCGCCGAGGTGCTCGGCGGCGCGCGTCGGGTGCTGGTGCTCGAGGACGTCGTCGACCACACCAACGTCGGTGCGGTCTTCCGCAGTGCCGCGGCCCTCGGCGTGGATGCCGTGCTGGTCACCCCCCGCTGCGCCGACCCGCTCTACCGCCGCTCGATCCGGGTGTCGATGGGCACCGTGTTCCAGGTGCCGTGGACCCGGATCGACCCCTGGCCGGGGGGAGTGGCCGACCTGCGGGCGCTGGGCTTCACCACCGCGGCGCTGGCCCTCGAGGACGACTCGGTGAGCCTGGACGAGCTGGCCGCCGAGCCACCCGAGCGGCTCGCGCTGGTGCTCGGCACCGAGGGAGACGGGTTGTCGCGGCGCACGATCGCCGCGGTCGACGTCACCGTGCGCATCCCGATGGCGGGCGGCGTCGACTCGCTGAACGTGGCCGCGGCGGGTGCCGTCGCGGCCTGGGCGCTGCGCGTGCGGGGCTGAGCGTGCGCATCGTCGTGTCGGGCACGCACGCCAGCGGCAAGAGCACGCTCGTCTCCGACCTGGCGCTGGCGCTGCCTGGGTACGACCAGCTGCCGGACCCCTTCGAGCTCGTCGACGACGACGGTGACCCGGCCGGGGCGGCGTCGTTCGTGCAGCAGCTGTTGGTTGCGGCGGAGCGGCTCGCCGAGCTGCCCCCCGGCACCGACGTCGTGGCCGAGCGCGGGCCGGTCGACCTCCTCGCCTACCTCGCGGCCCTGGCCGACCTGGGCCGGCGCAGCGCCGCGCCCGACCTCCTGGCCCGCCTGCGTGCGACCACGGCCGAGGCGATGGCCCACGTCGACCTGCTCGTCGTGCTCCCGCTCGAGTCACCCGACGGCATCCGGGTGCCGGACGACGAGGACCCCGACCTGCGCGGTGCCATGGAGGAGCGGCTCCTGGAGCTGGTCGACGACCCCGACCTCGTCGGGCCGGCCACCCGGGTCGTCGAGGTCGCGGGTCCACCCGAGGCGCGCCTGGAACAGGTGCTGGCGGCCGTCGCCGGCCAGGAAGCGAGCCACCGCTCGCCCGGAGGCCCGCGCAGCTAGCGGACCAGGTGGTCGAGCAGTCGGTCGACCTCGGCCTCGGGGTCGGCGACCGAACCGCCGTGCACCGGGCCGGGCTGCAGCACCGTCGACCGCGGGGCGCTGATCCAGCCGAACCGCTTGCCCTGCGTCGACAGGGTGGTGTCGACCTCGCTCGGGGGCCGCTCGCACATCGTGCAGACCGCCTCCAGGGCGGCCCGCAGGCTGTCCAGGTCGGCGTCGGGCGCCACCGCCAGGATGCGGGCCTCGTCGACGTGGTACCCGCAGCGCAGCACGCCCGCCGACTGCGAGTGCACGACGACGCCCACGTTGAGGCACTCGCCCCGGTCGACGCGCGGCACGTAGCGCAGCACCACGTACTGGTACGGGTGGCTCATGACGCCCCTCCCGTCCACGCGGCGGGGTTCGCCAGGCGCAGGGTGAGGTGCTCGACGTAGGTGGCGCGGACGGCATCCGGGTCGGGGAGGCTGGCCGTCGGCTCGAGCCACTCGTCGGGCACCAGCGCGACGACCTCCTCGATGACCTCGGGCGTGACCAGGGGTGCCAGCCGCTCGTGGGCGACCGTCACGGGCTCGGCGACCGCGCCGAGCACGTGGCCGCTGGGGTCGAACGGCTGGTCGACGAACCGGCGCACGTCCGGCGGCCGGCTCGGCCACGAGTGGTGGAACCACAGGGCAGCGCCGTGGTCGATCGCCCAGGTGCGGCCGTGCCAGACGAGCAGGTTCGGGTTGGCCCAGGTGCGGTCGACGTTGCCGGTGTAGGCGTCGAGCCAGAGGATGGCGCCGGCGTCCTGCACCGAGGGGGTGCGTGACCCGTCGTAGCCGAACGAGCCGGGCAGGAAGTCGACGCCGAGGTTGCGCCCGGGGCTGGCGTTGAGCAGGTCCTGCACCTCCTCGTCGGCCTCGTAGCGGGCGATCGCGGTCGGCATGTCGACCACGGCCAGCCGCGGCGTGGGGATGCCGAGCCGGCGGGCCAGCTCGCCGACGAGCACCTCGGCCACCAGCACCTTGCGGCCCTGCCCCGCGCCGGTGAACTTCACGACGTAGGTGCCGAGGTCGTCGGCCTCGACCAGCCCCGGCAGCGACCCGCCCTCCCGCAGGGGGAGGACGAAGCGCGTCGCGGTCACGGTCTCCAGCACGTCCGACAGGCTACGGGAGTGCCAGTAGGGTTTCGGGGATGAGCAGCGAGCAGCGACGACTGGCCGGTCGCTA